>JAYSTG010000307.1:0-11499 GCA_043719965.1 Saprospiraceae bacterium
TCAGGTCAAATCAACAAAAGCTTTATTCCCTCTACCAGCGGAAATTATGCGGTGATCATAACCCAAAACAATTGTGTGGATACTTCGGCATGTTTTTTGGTAAACACAGTAAGTATTTTAGATGATATCGCTTCTCAAGGTATTACCCTATTTCCCAATCCTACCCGAGGGTTAATCCACATTGAAATGGAGAAGGCAGGGATGGGAAGTATTCAAATTTACAATGTGACTGGTGATAAAGTATATCAGGCTAATTTAAATTTCCCCCAAAAGGATATCGATTTAAGTCGATTACAACATGGAATTTATTTAGCGACAATTTATTTTAATGATAAAAAATTAAGAGGTATAAAAATTGTAATTTTCTGATAGAACCAGTAATTATTTAAGCTGTAAAGGGGATTTTCAGATATTGATTTTTTCTGAACCATAGATTAGTGATATATATAAATTGTAATTATATGTATGAACTTAATTAACACTAAATTATTCCACATTTAATATTCTCTTCACATTGGAGTTTCAACTTTGTACGTAATTAAATCATTTACTTATGAAAAGAAATAATCCAGAAGTGGTAATCATTAGTGATGTACATTTAGGGACATACGGTAGCCATGCAAAAGAGTTATTGCAGTATTTGGACTCTATACGGCCCAGGGTTTTGGTATTGAATGGGGATATTATAGATATATGGAATTTTAGATTAAAATATTTTCCGCCATTACACGCTGAGATACTTAGAAAAATATTGAAACTGGCACATAAAGGAGTAGATGTATATTATATTCCTGGCAACCATGATGAAAAATTAAGAGATTATACAGGAATGCGAATCGGTAACATCCGAATCATCGAAAAACTGTTATTAGACATAGATGGTAAAAAGTATTGGATCTTTCATGGGGATGTGTTTGATAGTACCACCAAAGGTCTGGCTAAACTAGTGGCCGTATTTGGAGGGAAAGGATATGATCTATTAATTCGAGTAAATCACTTGATCAATAGGGCTTTGCAAGCCATGGGAAAAGAAAAGAGGAGTTTTTCCAAAAAAGTAAAATCAAGCGTAAAAAAAGCAGTCTCCTGGATTAATAATTTTGAAGACATTGCTATTGAATTGGCTATTAAAGATAAATATGATTTCGTCATTTGCGGGCATATACACCAACCCCAAATCAGGACCATTGCAAAGGATGGATTTTCTACTACTTATTTAAACAGCGGAGATTGGATTGAGAATTGTACTGCATTGGAATATAGTGAAGGATCATGGTCTATTTATACCTATGATAAACACGATTATGTATTGGCAAAACCTATTAATGACCTCTTCATAGATAACAAAGAAAAACGAGTACAAATTCCAGATCTTGTGTCATTACAATTTGTATCCATATGAACATACTGTATGCGATACAAGCTACCGGCAACGGTCATATCAGCAGGGCCATTCAAATATTGCCCTATTTATCTAAGTTTGGAAATATAGATATTTTATTGAGTGGACAAAATTCTAACCTTGATTTACCTTTTCCGGTTAAGTATAGATTTAAAGGAATTTCACTTTTTTATAATGCTAAGGGCGGACTAAGCTATAGTAAAATCATGTCCAGAAATAGTTGGCAAGGGTCATACCATAATGCAAAACATCTTCCGGTGGAGGCCTATGATTTAATCATCAATGATTTTGAACCTATAACTTCATATGCCTGCAAGATTAGAGGGAAAAATTCTGTGCAATTGAGTCATCAGGCAAGTTTTTTATATCCAGAATCGCCCAGACCAGAATCGGTGAATTTATTTGGAGAATGGATTCTTGAAAATTACGCTTACTCTAACCATGCCTTTGGTTTTCACTTTCAAGCTTACTCCAAGAATATATTTTCTCCGGTCATAAAAAAAGAAATTCTGCAGGCCTCGGTAAAAGATAAAGGGCATGTCACTATATATTTAAGTGGATGGACCAGAGATTTTTATATCAGACAGTTATCATTGATACCTGATGTATTATTTCATTGTTTTCTGCCCGAAGTAAAAGAAGTATCCAGAATTAAAAATATTATTTTTCATCCCATTGATTACCACTCTTTTAATAATAGTATGATTGAATCGCATGGGGTGATTACCGGCGGCGGGTTTGAGACGCCGGCAGAAGCTTTGTATTTAAAGAAAAGTTTGATGTCAATTCCTATTCAGTATCATTATGAGCAGGAATGCAATGCCGCAGCTTTATCAAAGATGGGAATAACGACGCTTAAAGAAAATCAAGTACAAAAATTGAGCGAGCATATAATTCATTGGTTAGACCAACCGTACTCTGCTCCAAGTATTAATCATTGTATTGTATCCGATATGATTGAAACTGTGGTATCCATTGTCGCTTGATTTTTTCTCTTCAAAATACTTGAATTTGAATTATTTATTTCAGGATATAAGCAAACAACTAATTTAATTCTTATTTTTTTAAGCTCCTTCAATTTATTATCATTCTTTATAACGCATCTTTTGTATAGTTTCTGTACAATATAATTCTTCACTTGCTGCAAAATACTTCTAATTAAAATTTTATGTATAGTAGATTCAATGCTTAGTGCGGATTAAATAATTTCTGCTGATTGGGTATGAGATGATATGGATTAAAATCAAGCGTATCAGTGACTAAGTAGTACATAGATGTAGCTTTTTTATCGTATTGATTGAGACATTGAATCCCAACTATTCGCCAAAATGGTTTGAATTTATTTCAAAAGCTATAGCTTTTGTCGAAACGTTACTTTCGCTTAGCTACAAACACTCCATTAGGCTGAATAAAACTAGCTTCAATGGCTTTACCATTTTCATTCATTTTAAATTTTACTTTATAGCTATCTAAAAGCTTGAGTTTAAATTCATCATTTCCTATAGGGACCAGTTCATAGTCGGGTTGTGGAGGCAATAGAGCATACAGTACATTGCCGTTTCGGATTACAAAAGATACCGCTTGAGGTCCTAAGGTATATTCACCGGCATATTTTTCCAGAGATTCTTTATTAACGGCAATGGCATCGAATTCTTTGGTAAATACAATATCAGCGAGCCCAGGTTGAAATGGACTAGACAATGAGATTATCTTACCTTCTTTATTGAGTAGAAAAAACAAATCGGTGGGCGTATCATCGATATGATCAGGGCCTTCTTGTTTACCTTGGAATAAATCGAAATGTTTATGGTTTAATACCACTTCGGTACCATTATACTTAGCTGCTAGTGTGTTATTTGGCCCTATGGATACGATGATTTTACCATATCCATTATTACTATATTTTCCAACGTAATCATTTAAAGGCAGAGAAGGTTTGGTATTCAAGATGAGGTTGGAGGAGTCTTTCAGCTTAGGAGTCATGAGTGATGCAAACCTGGCTTTGACAAAAGGGTCACGTTGTTGTTTATGCCAATCTCTATAATTCAAACCCAGCATTTTATCCGCAATAAAATTGCGTATGGAGGTAGATACCCCGACCGTGCTGGATGATACGAATATGCCAATACTGTCTGTTGGAAAAAAACCTGTAGTCGTAATGAAACCATCTATTCCACCACCATGCTCCACTCGGTAATGACCGCGATAGCTGGAGATCATCCATGCCAATCCATAAGCATAATTTTGTACATCGACATTTTCCGATGAGGGAAGAGACCCATTGGCCATTTGTGTGGTCATAGCTTGATTGACATAGGCGGAAGGAATGATTTCTTGTCCATTAAATTTACCTCCTTGAATCCAGGTGATCAACCAATTGGCCATATCCTTAGCATTGCTGTTAATAGAGCCTGCTGGACCTATGGCATCAATATTACGATAGGGAATTGGTTTAGCAAAAGAATCATTGATCAATGAATAGGCATAGGATCGATCATTGGATTTTTCAAGGTCAGCAATAGTGGTTACGGTTTGGCTCATACCCAGGGGTTTAAATATTCTATCTTGAATATTTGATTCCCACGATTTACCCGTTATTTTTTCCAATACAACACCTTGGCCCAAAAACATAAAATTATTGTATTGCCACTTTTCTCTAAGCTCCGCCGTGGGCTCTTGGTACTCAATGCGTTTTAACAAATCCATCCGCGGTGCATCTGACCCGTACCATGAAAAGTCATGACGAGGCAATCCTGTGCGATGACTCATCATGTCTCTTAGGGTTACATGAGCATTGAGATGTTCATTGTAAAATTTTAATTCAGGCAAATAATTTCTGACAGGTTTATCGATATCGACCAAACCATCTTTCACCAAAGATCCAATCATGGCCGAGGTAAATGCTTTGGTACACGACCCGATAGCAAATAAAGTATTTTCAGTAACAGGCAATTTTTTTTCTACATCCCGATATCCAAATCCGCCGGTATAGATTACTTTGTTTTTTTCGACGACTGCTATGGTCACGCCAGGCGCTTTCCAATCCTTGAGGACTCTGGCCACAAAAGTATCTAATCCTGTAAGTCGCTTGTCTGTAGGCTTTTGAGCTATGAGATGGAATGAACATAAAGTCAGAAGGATGATGAATCTATAACGCATGATTACTTTTTTTAATAAATATACGGATAAGTACTTATTTTTTAGAAAATTCTACCAAAGCTAAAGCTGAGTCATGCTTCAATTCAATATAGCCTAGTTAAGGATGGAATAATGTTGATTTCATCCTTGATCCATAAGCTTCAATATGTCGATAAGCTCATTACACATAGTTTCTGTAAAATCAAGGTGGGTCACAAAACGCACGGCACCTGGGCCGATCATCACCGCTCTGACTTGATATTTGGTCAATTCTTTGATCATCCATTCGGCAGTTTTCGGTGCTTTTAAAGAAAATATTACAATATTAGTTTTGACTGGTTTGACTTCCTGTATAAATGATAGAGATTGTAAGCATTGTCCGATTTTTTTCGCTCGATCATTATCTTCTTTTAATCGATCAATGTTATGATCAAGAGCATAGATGCCGGCAGCGGCGAGAAAACCTGCCTGTCGCATTCCACCCCCCATGACTTTACGAAGCTTCCTAGCACGTGCGATAAGTTCAGCAGAACCTATGAGGCAGGATCCTACAGGCGCACCTAATCCTTTAGATAAACAAATAGAGATAGTATCGAATAGTGGTCCACAAGCTAAAGGGGTATCTCCTGTCTCGACCAGGACATTAAATAAACGCGCTCCATCGAGGTGAAGCTTAAGTCCTTTTTCTTTGCAGATTTTGGCGATAGGTTTGATTTCATCAAGAGTGTAGTAATTGCCGCCCCCTCTATTAGAACTATTTTCCAAAATCACCAGTCTCGAATTGGGCATCCAATCTGCTTTGGGTTTGATGGCGGCCAATACATCTTCAGCCTTAAACTTACCGTTTTCTCCTTGTATCAGATGAATAGCTACTCTGGAATTAAAACTATATCCACCCAACTCGAACAAATAGACATGAGATGAAACATCCATGATCACTTCATCCAGATCATAGGTATGTGCTTTGATTGCGATTTGATTCGTCATAGTGCCTGAAGGGCAAAAAAGAGCAGCTTCATGCCCAAACATAGTAGCCATCTTGGATTCTAAGGCATTTACCGTAGGGTCTTCACGAAATACATCGTCACCTACCTGTGCAGACATCATGGCTTGAAGCATAGCTGGAGAAGGACGCGTAATAGTATCGCTAATCAGATCGATCATTCAGAAATTATTGTTCGCAAATTTGGCAAATAGTCATGAGAAAATGTTCAAGTGCATGAAATAAGATTTAAAGATCTGTATTTCTTTCATGCATACAGATGATACACTGGCTTTTTTTGTTCCTCATAGGAATAGATTATTTTTTTTTGAATTCACTTTTGATTACTGCAATCAATTCTTTAGCAGTAGGCAATTGCTTCTGTAATAAACGAGGTATTTTTTTGGTTAATTCATACTGAGATACGGCGATGGGTTTATTTATTCCTTTTAAAGCATAGTCTACCTCTACCATATTTTTTTCTGCGCAAAGTATAATTCCAATCGATGGATTCTCATCTTTCATTCTTACTGTATCGTCCAGTAAATTGAGGTAAAAATTCATTTTTCCTGCGAACTCTGGCTCAAAGGATTCAATCTTTAAATCAATAGCTACCAGACACCTTAGGCTTCGATGGAAAAATAATAAATCTACAAAGTATTCTTTTCGATTGAGTCGTAATTGATACTGATGACCCATAAAACTGAATCCGTATCCAAGTTCTAAAATAAAATCTTTGAGCTTTTCGATCAAACGAGATTCAAAGTCTTTTTCAAGTACAGGTTTATTAATCCCTAAAAATTCTAAATTATAATTACTCTTGAGCATTTCGTTTGCTTGCTCTTGCAGGTGAGTAGGTAATGCTGTATTAAAATTATGCTGCT
Source organism: Saprospiraceae bacterium (assembly GCA_043719965.1). Taxonomy (GTDB): domain Bacteria; phylum Bacteroidota; class Bacteroidia; order Chitinophagales; family Saprospiraceae; genus JADJLQ01. Next base: position 6,404 of record JAYSTG010000307.1, read on the forward strand.
TTGGAAGCAGCTTATGTCTTCTGTATGCATTTGCTTTGATTTGATTGAGTAATATATTTCTACTCCAGCCATTGGTTATTGCCTGAGTGAGATAATAAATTCTCTCCTGGTTTTTTGGAGTCTTTTGCATTAATAATATATGATGCCCCCACGGAACCAGACTTAGTAGTGGTGCGTTTTTTAATTCTGAAACAGGCTGTTTCAGTTTTAATTCTGAAACAAGCTGTTTCAGAAATTCACTATCATGATATTCGTCATAAAATTGTTTCATGAACCAAAGGTTGCGAGGAGAAAAACCTTGTATATGCCCAGTATGTTTTGCTATATCAGCTGCTAGTTTTTCTATCACACCTTCTCCCCATCCTAGCTGTGTTTGTTTTTCTGAAATGATTTTTCCTATAGTCCAATAGAGTTGGGTAAGTTCAGAATTTATTACTCGCGCAACGCTTACTTTGGTGTTGCTTATTTCCTCTACAATTTTTAGAAGCGTGGGTTTGTAATACTTGTCAGCAATTAATTTTTTACTCATGATGGGATCGCGCTGTTTAATAATTTACTTCCCAAAAAATTGTATCAATGGTTTATCAAGCCTTTTACTCCAAGCAGCCTCATTATGTTCAGCTCCCTGAGCTAACACATAAGTGATTTGATATCCTTTTGTTTTCAGATAGTTTACTGTTTCATCTATGCCAGGTTTTAATTCAGATTCCAAGCCTACAGTGCCATCATCTACATAAAGCATAATGTCTTTTTTAGCGTCCTCATATTTTTTCAATTCTTTCAATATATCAAATTTGTTGATTTTGAATGCCGGTGAAAGACAGGCCGCTTTTGAAAATACATCATCATGATACCATGCCAGATTTAAAGCGATAAGCCCGCCCATGCTGGAGCCCATAGTAGCTGTATTTTTTCGATCTGGTAACGTACGATAAACACTATCTACCCATGGTTTTAATTGATGTATAATAAAGTCGGCATAAGGACTTTCTTTCACCACTGAACCATATTCACTATTTCGGTCGGAGGTGTTATCAATCGCTACGACGATTGGAGGTGTGATCTTTCCGCCTCTAGATAGCCCAGTAATAGTTTCATCCAATTTCCATTCTTGGCGATTAAAAGTTTTAGTCGAATCAAATTGGTTTTGACCGTCATGCACATACAATACGGGATATTTTGTAGCAGGTTGGCTTGCATATCCATCAGGAAGCCACACCGTTATTCTTCGACTGGCCAGGCCATTGGAAGGGTGAAATACCTTAAAGTCGGTCGTGCCCGAACTCAATTGCAGAGGAGTGTAAGGGCTTTTAAAATCCTCAATTACAAAATATACTTCCGTATCACGGACGACTTCAAGATGACTATTGCCGGGTATCACGCCCCGGTTGGAGATTGCTTCACGATCAAAACTGCCTAGTGTAAATTTAAATTCCACAGTGCTACTGTCATCGACATTAAACGACTTTTCCCATCGTGTTTCTGCCCGCCGAGTCATGGCTAACCCTTTAGGATTCCATGAGCCTAAGATTGGCAGGTTTCCGGTGAGGTAAATCAAATCTGCGGTCGATAATGGTTCTTCTGTGTCCAGGACGATCTTGACTTTGCGCGTGGTCTGGAAATTGATATTCGAAATAGGTTTGCAGGAATAAAAACAATACAACAGTATTGCAAATTTAAAAATTTTCATATTAAATAAATTTTATATATGATAGTGATTTCAAAAGATACGAATACTTTGTCTGGCTTGATACATTTGGTAAAGGTAACACATCAAACACCCCCCTAAAAGTGCTATATTTGCGCCCTCAATGAAAACATTTCGTAATTTTTGTGTTATAGCTCATATTGATCACGGTAAGAGCACCTTATCAGATAGGATGTTGGAGATCACGAAGACTATTGCGGTAAGGGATATGCAAGACCAGGCATTAGATAGTATGGACCTGGAGCGGGAAAAAGGTATCACGATAAAAAGTCATGCGGTCCAGATGACCTATCAGCATACGGACGGTCAGGATTATACCCTCAATCTGATTGATACACCAGGTCACGTAGACTTTGCTTACGAAGTATCCAGGTCTATCGCTGCATGCGAAGGTGCGTTGCTGCTGGTCGATGCTACTCAGGGGATCCAGGCCCAAACTATTTCAAATCTGTATATGGCTATCAACCATAATCTGGAGATCATACCTATCTTAAATAAAATCGATAGTGAAGCGGCGATGTTGGATGAGGTAAGTGATCAAATCATCGACCTCGTAGGTTGTAAAAAGGAAGCCATATTACATGCCAGCGGTAAGACTGGACAGGGCGTACCGGAGATACTGGCTGCAATCGTAGAGCGTATACCACCACCAAAAGGAGATCCCAGTGCGCCGCTTCAAATGCTGATCTTTGATTCCATGTTTAACTCCTTTAGAGGGATAATTGCTTATTTTCGAATCTTTAATGGTACGATCAAGCAAGGACAAAAAGTTCGATTCGTCTCTACTGGTAAAAATTACAATGCAGATGAGATCGGAGTGTTGCAACTCAAGCAAGTCAAAAAACCTGAGCTCATTGCGGGCAATGTAGGGTATATCATCAGTGGCATCAAGGATAGTAAAGAAGTCAGAGTAGGAGATACAATCACCCTAGCCGACAAACCAGCCGAACAGATCCATGGATTTGAAGAGGTAAAGCCCATGGTATTTGCAGGAATCTATCCGATCGACAATGATGACTATGAAGATTTGAAAGATAGTATTCAAAAATTGCAATTGAATGATGCTGCTTTGGTATTCGAGCCGGAGACTTCTGCAGCATTAGGATTTGGATTTCGATGTGGATTTTTAGGCATGTTGCACCTAGAGATAGTACAAGAGCGATTGTCCAGAGAGTTCAAACAAGAAGTCATCACCACAGTACCTAACGTTTCATATTTCGCTTATACCGCTAAAGGGGATAAATTAAATATTCAAAATCCCCATGAACTGCCGGATCCAAGTTTTATTTCCAAGGTTGAAGAACCCTATATCGACGCTCAGATTATCACCAGGCCTGACTTTATAGGTTCCATCATATCGTTGTGCATGGATAAGCGAGGCAGACTCGTCAAACAACATTACCTCACGCCTCAGCGAGTGGAATTGCAATTTGAATTGCCATTGGCAGAAATCGTTTTTGATTTTTACGATCGCTTAAAATCTATATCTCAGGGTTATGCATCATTTGATTATGCTCCCAGTATTTATAAAGAAGCTGACTTGGTCAAACTCGATATCAAAATCAATGCTGAAAATGTAGATGCACTTTCGGCTTTGGTACATAGAGACAAAGCAGAAGCTCTGGGTCGTAAGATGTGTAAAAAACTTAAAGAGTTACTTCCTCGTCAGCAATTTGTCATTGCCATTCAGGCAGCTATCGGAGCGAAAATCATAGCCAGAGAAACGATCTCTGCCCTCCGAAAAGATGTAACCGCCAAATGTTATGGTGGTGATATCAGTCGAAAACGAAAACTGCTAGAGAAACAAAAAGAAGGCAAGAAAAAAATGCGTCAGATAGGAAATGTGGAGATCCCGCAGAAAGCTTTCTTGGATGTATTGAAATTGGATGAATAGTATCTGATATCAGATCTGATATCTGATATCAGATTCTGATTCTGATACAGATACAGATATAATTTCGCTTCATGCAACAAACCAGACTTATAGCACTCGATGTATTCAGGGGGATGACTTTGGTTTTAATGCTTATCGTCAATAATCCAGGGGATTGGGGTCAGGTGTATGGCCCATTTTTACATGCAGATTGGCATGGGTGTACATTGACGGACTTGGTATTCCCATTTTTCTTATTCATCGTCGGAGTAGCTATACCTTTGGCTCTTGGAGCTCGAAAAGAAAGTGGCAAGACAGAGATTCAGTTGTATCGAAAGATTTTTATACGCGTACTTATCATCTTTCTGCTCGGCATATTTTTAAGTGGGTTTCCCTACTTCCGGTTAGCTACGATAAGGATACCAGGAGTTTTGCAAAGAATAGCTATAGTCTATGGGATCGTATCTATTTTATATTTATATTTTTCCATAAGATCATTGTTAATCATAGGCGCTGCTATCTTGATTGTATATTGGGGCATGATGACTTTGATGCCTGTACCTGGACTAGGATATGCCAGTCTGGAGCCAGAAACCAATCTCGGCGCTTGGCTTGATTACAAATTATTAAAAGGTCATCTCTGGTCGCAATCCAAGGTTTGGGACCCTGAAGGCATACTGAGTACTTTACCAGCAATAGGTACTGGTATATTGGGTGTTTGGACAGGAACTTTGTTGAAAAAATCATGGTCACTTCATGAAAAAATCAACCAAGTATTTTTTATCGGAGTCATTTGTTTATTGATAGGTTATTTCTGGGATATGGTATTTCCAATAAATAAAAAAATTTGGACGAGTTCATATGTAGTATTTGTAGGAGGACTATCGATGATGACCTTAGCATCATTAATTTATTTGATCGATATTAAAGGCAGCAAATCTTGGACTAAGCATTTTATTTATTTTGGTATGAATTCTTTGATGGTATTTGTAGGCAGTGGGATAGTAGCACGGCTGATGGGCATCATTAAAATACCGGTTGGAGATATAAGTATGTCTTTAAAATCCTGGACCTATCAGGGATATCAATATCAGTGGTTGGATCCGAAAGTTTCTTCATTACTGTTTGCACTTTCGTTTATGTTATTGTTTTACTTTATTTTGAAGTGGATGTATAAGCATCATTGGTTTTGGAAAATGTAGGATTGAGGATGGTTATCACAATGATTTAAAGTATTGAGACAAAGTATATCCAAAGTAAGATGCTAAAAATGTCCTCAAGCTAAAAGCTATGAGGCAACCTCGCTTGGAAAAGAGCGAGGTTGTCTTTTCGCCTTTGACTGTCTTCGGCTTAGAATAGTTTATAAGGTCGAATGTTAAATTTTAATCATAGGATAAAACTTTAACTTAAATAATACAATATTTTGTTGACATTTAACGCTAAAACTAGTATATTTAAATTTTAAAACCTTTTAAATTTTTTCATCATGAGACCAAAGTCCTTCCTTCCTTCCTT
>JAYSTG010000308.1:0-1598 GCA_043719965.1 Saprospiraceae bacterium
AAATCTAATTGTTTAATAATTGCCTTCATAAAAAACAGTTATTGAATTTATTCCCGATCGGTACAATGGATCTAAACTGGAGCTCTACGGTCTGAGTAAAAGTTGGTCAGAAAATCACAAGGGAGTTCACAAAATCCAATGAGCGCAAAGCAGAATGAAAGGTTGTTTTTAAGCGTTCGAGAGGATTTGATGAATTACCCATTTAAGAGGTAATCATTTTAAAGGATAATAATAAAATGAATCCTAATGGATCAACACAGCCAATGCTGGATAAAGCAGATTTCGATAAAGCGTAATGGTTATTAGCCCTGATTGGGTTCATTTATTTGCGATTATAGTCTTTGATATTTAACAATTATTCTTTTAGATGACAACGATTGCTCCTGAGGCGTATAGTCGTGCGTCATAATCATTTGCTGGCCTATAAAAGTCAACTTATAAGAAGTAGATATTTTTTTGCCATCCATATCTTGTTGCATTTCTATTTGGGTCCCATTCATTTTCCAATACGCAGTTTCATTTGGAATTTTGTTACAGTCTTTTGGTATTTTCATAGTTTGCGTGCCATTGGATTCAAACACATACTCTATTTGGCTCATGCATGGAAAAACACCTTCCATCGTTTTTTGTAAATCATCTGTTTTGCCATCGGTCTTCTCCAAAATCATAGCAGTTCGTTTCCAACGACCTACGATGGACTGACCATCAGCAGTGCTTGTGATCCATATTAATATTAATGCAATGCAGGTTAGTTTTTTCATATGACTTCTGGATTTAGGACTATTATAATTTAATTAAATTAAACTCAATCAATATCGGTCTTTCCTTAATTTATTACTATTCAATCCAACTTTTTATGATTTTGAGCAGACCTCAAGTTAGCAACAAGTGATTTTAGCTCGCCAACCATTCCATACATGAGCTGTTTTAGGAATCATAACGATGACATGCACGAGCGCTATCAATATGGCACCGGGCAATATATTTTGCACAACCAACTCAAACAACTTGAACCCCGGATACCCGGATAAAGCTTGTTGTAAGACGATACCCGAATCCAGTACTTGAAGCCTGATCGCTAAAAAAACCGCGACGCCAGCAAAATGAAACCCATTCACAAATAAATGCAGGATATATTCCCATCTTGGCAAGCCACCCATCCAGGATCTACTATCGCCTTCCAGATATGCATCACAACCCAATACGATAATATCCAGGATCGCCAGACTGATGCCGATATAAAAACACACTGGACTATTTTGTTGTAAATATAAAAAATACAAAATCGCCGGAAACAATAATGCCCGTATGGTATGTGTGATATGTTCATTCCTACTTTCGCTATGATTATGCAGTTAATACTTAAAGATATGTAAGTAGAAGCCATCGTATAGGCCGAGGATGGCGAAAAGGATGAGTAGAGTGGAGGCTAAGTGGAGTGCGATGGTCATGGGATTTATTTATTCTACAAAGTTGCTGGTATTCTATTTTATAGATAGGTACATTGAAATAATCTTGGAAAAAAGGTTTTCTATGGCAATGTTGATTAGGATGAATTGTTGTCTTATTGTGATATATTCTATAGGTGCGACTGAAAA
>JAYSTG010000309.1:0-1596 GCA_043719965.1 Saprospiraceae bacterium
AGATGTAGCGGGTATGTTGAGGTCATTTCATTACGCAATCTATGCTACGTTGTTTGACGAACAAAAACAATGGAATATACCTCAAGATGAATTGTTTGACCTCGCGGAACAGTTTTATCAATTGATCTGCGGTTTATACTTGCATGGGTTTATCCGTACGGCAATGAAAGGAGGATTGGATATAGGGTACAAACCCGAAGTTCATTATCTGCTCCGATATCACCTGCTGGAAAAAGCAGTATATGAACTGGGGTATGAATTGAATAGCCGGCCAGCTTGGGCTATCATCCCATTGAGAGGGATCATGAAGATTATGGGATTTTAATGGGGTGATTCTAATACCCCATTCTGATAATGTATGGCTTCACGTTAAAAAATTGAACTGAAAATGGCTGATGGCCTTCTATACTCTTCAATGCGATGGACCTTAGTTTTTACCCATTTTGGTAAATAAATTTCCTGATTGGAAATAAATGGTTACCTTTGACATCAATAGATGAATGTTTACAATAAGAGCACAATAATAGAATTCTACAAAAAGCATAAAGAAGTTAAGCTTGCTTTACAAGTTTGGTATGAAGAAGTTGAACTCAATCAATGGAAAACTCCCAATGCATTAAAACAATTTTATGGAGGCGCTCTTAGTGTTTTGAAAAATAATAGAGTTGTATTTAATATTAAAGGAAATCATTACCGGCTGGTGGCATCTATTAATTATGAAAAGGGTTGGGTCTTTATTAAATTTATTGGGAAACACAATGAATACGATAAGATTGATGCCAATTCCATCGATCGTTTCGAACCAAAACCTAAAACAAACCCAGGTACTGAAAATTAAAAAATATGAAAGTAGAAATCATAAAAACAAAATCTCAATACAAAAAAACGCTCAGACGATTTGAAGAGATCTTTCTAGCCAAATCTAATTCACTTGAAGGGAAAGAGGCTGATCTAGTTGCTTTAGTCTTAAAAGATTATGAGGAAAAATACTTTAAAATCGATGCTCCAGATCCCGTAGAGGCTATAAAGTATAGAATGGAGCACCATTCACTGACCAAAAGAGAACTTGGTATCATCTTAGGCTCTCCAAGTCGTGTGAGTGATATATTGAGTCGCAAGAGAAAATTAACCTTAGAGATGATCCGTAAATTACATTCTGCTCTCCATATACCTTTGAAGTCCTTAGTGAAGGAATATTAACACAGAAAATTCGACAGGAATTTATTTTTATGTCCTCCAGCCTTACTAAGTACTTGATTAACAACTACTTGTTGGAGTAGATCCCGACATTTAAAATTCAAATGAATATGGGATTAAACCTTTCGTTTCCATATAAGTGTCCTTGATAATTTACAATCGTTCAATAAAATAAAATCAGTTTCTTAATTTACATTAGGCCGAATCAACGCACCATCGGATTACTCCAGGCGATCTCGTTTCCACAAGTTGACTCGGAGTCCTCCTCCAAGGTATTTAGTCACATCATTCGGAGCGTTACCATCTTTGCGGTAGTAGGTGTTAAAATCAAGATAATAATTATGAAACACCTGGTAGGATATCTGAAGACTTAGATGTAAAATATTTTTTAAATCTCCT
>JAYSTG010000310.1:0-4026 GCA_043719965.1 Saprospiraceae bacterium
TTGAGGCACGGTCCCTACCTAGATTCTAAATATTTTCTAAATTAAATTATGTTTAGAAATTACATCGATTCATCTCAAACCCACTAAATATGGCGAAGAACCATTATAGTTTTAATAAAGTATTTCGATTCAATTCAAAATAACTATCATGATTCATTCTACAGCGATTATTGACCCTGGCTGTCAGATCGGCGCAGGCACAAAAATCTGGCAATTCTGTCATATTATGCCGGATTGTATCATTGGGAATAATTGCTCTTTAGGACAAAATGTAGTAGTACTTCCAGGTGTGACACTTGGAAATAATGTAAAAGTTCAGAATAATGTGAGCATCTATACCGGAGTGATTTGTGAAGATGATGTGTTTCTTGGTCCAGCTATGGTATTTACAAATGTGATCAATCCAAGAAGTGCCATCGTACGGAAAAACGAATATCGAAATACGTATGTCAGAAAAGGAGCAACTATTGGCGCTAATGCAACGATAGTCTGTGGTATTGAAATCGGAGAATATGCATTTATAGGGGCAGGGGCGGTAGTGACCAAAAATGTACCCGCTTACGCTTTAGTAATGGGTAATCCGGCCAGACAGACAGGTTGGATGAGTCGCAACGGACATAAGCTTAAATTTGATATTGAAGGAATAGGTATATGCCCGGAAAGCGGAGAGTGGTATAAATTGGAAAAAGGAGAAGTGAGAATTTACAATTGAAACATGGAAGAATGTACGATTTACAAAGGTTTGATGAAGACAATGGTTGATTGATATCATGTACATTAAAATAATACTGGCCGCATTATTTTTTATACCCTCGCTTTTAATTTTTATCAAAGGCAAACATAAAGCAGCATTAATTAGTCTTTTAATCGCTGGCTTTATAATCAGGATGGTCATGATAAGTCTCGATCCATTTTTACATGATTGGGATGAACGATTTCATGCAGTGGTGGCTAAAAACATGATTCAATTTCCATTTAGGCCCACGCTGCGACAGGCAGCTATTTTGCCATATGACCTCTCAGATTGGTGTTGTAATTATATATGGTTACATAAACAACCCTTGTTTCTTTGGCAGATGGCACTTTCTTTGAAATTTTTTGGTATTAGTACGCTGGCCCTTAGGCTCCCCGATGTATTAATGGGAGTATTTATTATTTATTGTAGTTATAGAATAGCTTTGATCTGGACCCAGAATCTGAATATCGCTTTCTTTGCTTCACTATTTTATGCTTTAGCTTATTATAATCTGAATTTGAGCAGTGGTATCTTGTCATTGGATCATAATGATTTAATGATGGGAGGTTTTGTTACAGCCAGTATGTGGGCATTTAGCGAATACACATCGAGTCCGTCATGGAAATGGATTTTCCTTGTTGGCCTTTTTTCAGGTTGTGCAGTTCTAGTAAAATGGCTTACAGGCATGCTTATATTTGGTGGTTGGGTTATTTTTCTTCTGACTGATAATGAATATAGGTTTGATTTTTCTAAATGGAAACATCTAGCTATATCCGTATTGATTGCCTTCATTGTTTTTATACCATGGCAAATCTATATCCTCAGTACTTTTCCAGCGGAATCAGAAGTAGCATATGCGTATAATGTAAAACATTTATTTGAAGATTTAGGCCATCCTGGTAGTAAATGGTTCCATTTGAATCATTTGAATACTGCATATAGCAGCTGGATCTTTGTCTCCATCATGATGGTAGGGTTTATATATTCTTGGAAAAATACTACGAATGTCAGGCTAAGTATATCATTTACGGGCTTGTTTGTTTTAGTATATACATTTTTTTCTTGGATTGTAGCTACTAAGATGCCTGGGTTGACATTTCCTGTTGCGGTGATTGGTTTTATATGGGGAGCCATAGGGTTTCATCTGCTTTGGGAATATATCAAAAATAAGATGATAGGTATTTCAATGTACACAGAAAGGATCAGCTTGCTTTCTTGTTTGATTTTCGTGTGCATTTTAGTGTTGCAGCCTCATAAAATAGTAGCAGAGCGGAATCCTCAAAACAAAGAAAGGCAAGTTCAAATCCACAATACTGAAATCTATAAAAAACTTCATGAGCAGGTTTCGCCAAATGAGATAATATTTAATTGTATTATATTCGAAGATACTGAAGTAAATTTTTGGCAGCCTAATAATGCTTACCATGCATATCCGGATTCTGTCACCATAGATAGACTACTAATCGCGGGGTATAAACTTTCGGTTTTTACAGAATTCCAACATAAGAAACTACCAGATTATTTACTTAAAAACCACAAAGTAAAAAAATTGAACTTTCAATTGGAATGAAAAATACATTATATAAATTATCTACAAGTATAAATTAAGGATTAAGGATTTTGTGTAGAATAGCCGGTTTCATTGACCCTTCATTACACCATGCTGACCTTATCAGAATGCGAGATAGCATGTATAGAGGAGGCCCTGATGATAATGGTATTTTTGTGGATACGGATCATCATGTATACCTCGGTCACCGCAGACTATCTATAATAGATCTGAGTGAAGCCGGACATCAACCCATGACGAATCAAGACAAAACAATTTATCTCAATTATAACGGGGAGATCTATAATTTTAAAGAATTACGGCAAGACTTAATCTCCCTGGGACGAAAATTTAAGACTCAGTCAGATTCGGAAGTTATATTACATGCCTATGAGGTCTGGGGTGTACAATGTTTCGAACGTTTCAATGGTATGTTCGCTTTGGCCATTTGGGATCGAAATATTAAGAAACTGATTTTAGGTAGAGACCATGCTGGCATCAAACCACTGTATTATGCCATTCAAGGAGAACGATTGTATTTTGCTTCTGAGATTAAAGCATTTACAGCTTTAAAACCACATTGGCCCCAACGGAAAGATTGGAAAGTGTATTTTTTAGCATTTGGACATCTTCCAGAGCCCATCACTACTTTAGAAGCGGTGAAACCTTTACCAAAGGCTTCCTATCTGGTATTTGATATAAATAATGCAACTCATACTACACACACTTATTATTCTTATCACCATCGTTTGAATACTTCCATTACGTATCCCGAAGCTATCCAAAAGGTAAACTACCAATTAAATCAAGCAGTCCGTCGACATTTGATTTCAGATGCTCCTATAGGGATATTCTTAAGTGGCGGTATTGATTCCAGTCTTCTTACTCTGATAGCTAAGCCAGAACTGGGGGATCAATTGCGCACGTTATCTATATATTTTAATGAAGTCGAATATTCTGAAAAAAAATATCAGGATATTATTATCCAGCAGACTCAAGCTCATCATCATTCATTTTTAGTAAGATCATCCGAATTTTCTGAATCTTTAGGGGATGCCTTACAAGCTATGGACCAACCCTCTACAGATGCTATCAATAGTTATTTTATATCCAAGTATGCTCATAAAGCTGGATTAAAAGCTGTACTTTCTGGAGTAGGTGCTGATGAATTGTTCGGAGGTTACCCCAGTATTCTACAATCTAAAAATGCAGCACGTTTAAACGTTTTGCCTTCTTCCTGGCTGAAACTGGCTGAAAAATCGAATTCAGACCGATATCGCAAAATCAGTTTTTTAGCCCATAAGAATAAAATCGGCGAATATCTCTATTATAGAGGACTACACTCGACGCAACAGATTGCCCGTATTATCGACACTGATGAATCCGATGTGATGACGAAATTGGATCATCTCCAGCTAAAAATTTGGAATGGCGAGAATCGCAAGGAAAAAGCCAGTCACCTGGACTATCACTATTATATGCAAAATCAATTGCTCAAAGATTCAGATTCTATGAGTATGTGGCATGGTCTTGAAATTCGTGTGCCCTTTTTAGATAAAGATTTGGTAAGTTTGGTACAATCTATCCCTTCGAATATTCGGTTTGATGATCAGGTTCCAAAAAATTTATTAATTCAAGCTTTTGCAACTCTATTGCCTGAAGTTATATGGAACCGACCAAAACAGGGATTTACATTTCCATTGGCAGTATGGTTGAAAGAGAATGAGATTTCAAAACCACA
>JAYSTG010000032.1:0-5910 GCA_043719965.1 Saprospiraceae bacterium
ACGATGGGAGTAGAGCAATTCGGCACCAATCTCAGGGCTTCTGCTGCTATCAGTATATCGAACATGGTGCGAGGTTCACTTCCATTATTGATCATCTTATTTAAAGGCTTAAGGACATGGACCGGCGATTATGTGCAAGGAGCATGGAGCACTGGCATCTTAGTGATGATCATTGCCGTTGCTGCATCTTGGAGTATGGAAGAGACCTACGGTAGGGATCTTGACTTTGTGGAGGAATAGATTCTGATTAAAGCTTCATCATTCTTTGTCAGCTATCAATCTTGATTCAATGCGCTTTAATATTTCTAATTGTTTGGCCTGGCTTTCAAACAGGACTTTGATTTGTTCTTCCAGCAGTAGATCTATCTTTTGATGTAGACCTCGGACTTCGAGCTCAGCTTTTAGATTGATTAAATAATCGTTTTCACTCCGTTTCCTATCTTTCTCTTCCTGTCGGTTTTGACTCATCATGATGATAGGAGCTTGCAATGCTGCAATACAGGACAAGATTAAATTCATCAATATATAAGGATACGGATCAAAATGGTCCATGCCCAAGGTGATCGAATTGAATATTATCCAAAAAATCAAAACAACAAAAAAAGTAATGATAAAAGTCCAACTCCCTCCAAATCGCGCGACTTTATCCGATATTTTCTGACCTTGGCTTAAAATCTCTTTAGGCGGATTGAGCAAATTCTCAACGATTAGTTTTTCGTCTTCAATAGTCTTTTGAACGATAAGTTGGAGTTTGGCTAATTGTTCAGACTCTGATTTTATTAGGTTTTGAATATCCTCATCCATTTGTAAGAAATTATGAAGTCCAGTAATTATAGTGAAAGAAAGAAAACAAAATTTAAGACCAAAGAGATAAGTATTTATATACTACTAAGATATTTATCTGTCATCAGACCCTTCGGGCAAAAAATTCTATTGAATTTTTTGGGTTATAAAATAGGAAGGGCTGTTTTTATTTCAGCCTAAAATTCTTTTCAACTCCCGCATATTCACAGATTCATCGAATATCGCACGAATGTCCATAGAAAGGCCTTGGATCGCTGTACTTTCAATGATCCCTTTATGAGCTTTAAGATTTAATTTATAGTTTTTTTCATGAAGGAGATATTGTTCGACCGATTCATCTTCAGGATCTATGATCCAATATTCAGAAATTCCGTGAGCAGCATAATCGTCATATTTGATGCCTCGATCTCTATCCTTGGTAGAATTGGATAAAATCTCAATCACGAAGTCCGGTACAGGAAATTGCCATTGCCCTCGTTTAAAATTATTTGCTTTTTCCTTATTAAAATATACTAAGTCCGGCTCGTAATCATTTCGAGTAAGTGAGATCAATATTTTTTCGTGGCCTACAAATCCAAGTTTATTAACTCTTACAAAAGTGTTGAACAATTGAACTATAAAAGTAGAAATCTCCGAATGTTCTATTTTAACTGGAGAATGGATAATGACTTCTCCATTGATAAACTCCGTCTTATCGGACTCATCCATTTCGGCATAAAACTGTTGCCTTCGATGTCGTTCAAGATCTAAGGCGGTCTGAAGCCTGGCCACCAGACTAGGTGCTGCAGGATTGTCCATCACAGCAGCTATTACAGCTTCATCGTTATGATACATGGCAGATACATTTCCTCAAAGTTAACGGAAATCACGACTACTTCACCTCGATCGGCTTACCCCCATTGATACCCCCGATAGGCCCATTGGTAGGGACTTGAAGTGCAGGACTCCCTGCCGGAGGTAGAGCAGCTTGTACTTTATACACAAAGTATTTGGTATCACCTTGCCAGGGGAATTTAAAATATTTTTCTTTATAGTATAACTCCAGTCGTTCCCCTGAAGCAGAGGCTTGCAAGATTTGTTCAGCCACTGCTTTATTTTGAACAGAAAATTGCCAAACATTAGCAGTCACTCCACCCATATTATTGGTCGATGGCATGAGCATAGAGTTGAGCTCACCTTCGTGGGTCTTGAAGATGATACCTTTTTTGCTGAGCTTAATGACTTGCCCTGCACGCATGCCTTCACTGAATGGCACGAAAGTAAAGAATGAACCTACCGCGGCCGATATGATGAATAATACAATCAAAGTGCGAATAACGTATTTTTTTAAAGTCTTCATGTACTGATTTTAAAGTATACTTGTGATAACAATTATTGGGTCAAATTTAGTTCAATTTTAACAATGTATAGCCGGCACACCTTAGACGATTCGATCGTAGCCCTCGCCAGCGCTCCCGGACAGGCTGCTATCGCTGTGATCAGAATCTCCGGTCCCGACTGTTTTACTATTGTCAAAAAGTGTTTTAAAGGCAAATCTCCAGACGAAGTTACGAGTCACACGATCCATCTGGGGTATATACTCGACGAAAAGGACGAGGTCATCGATCAGGTATTGATCAGCGTGTTTAAAGGGCCACATTCCTATACCGGTGAAGATACGATAGAGATCAGCTGTCATGGTTCGACCTATATCCAACAAGCCATCATATTAAGGCTGATTCATCTGGGAGCCAGAGCTGCAGGTAGAGGTGAGTTTACCTTTAGAGCTTTTGCACATGGCCGACTCGATATGACTCAAGCCGAAAGTGTAGCTGACCTCATCGCAGCAGAGTCTAAGGCAGAAGTTCGTGTCGCTCTGCATCATCTCAAAGGCGGTATAGCGCAAGAGATCCAGGGGTTAAGAGATCAATTGATTCATTTCGCCAGCATGCTAGAGTTAGAGTTGGACTTTGGCGAAGAAGATGTCGAGTTTGCAGATCGCAGTCAGCTCCTACAGCTACTGGATACTACTCATCAGCATCTTCAAAAGCTCATCGATTCCTTTAAGCTGGGCAATGCTATCAAACAAGGTATCACGACAGTCATCGCCGGCAGACCCAATGCCGGTAAAAGTACTCTGCTCAATGCATTGTTGCAGGAGGAGCGCGCCATCGTATCCGACATCCCCGGCACGACCCGAGACACTATCGAAGAAGTTCTACACATAGATGGTATCCCATTCAGACTCGTCGATACAGCAGGTATCCGCGCGGCTCAAGATCAGATCGAAGCAATAGGCGTGCAGCGGACCCACGACAAAATAAAACACTCCTCCATCTTGCTTTACGTATTTGATGTGACAGAGATGAATCCCCCCGAAGTAGAATCCGATATTCACAAACTAAAACACACCGATCTAGAAATCATCCTGGTACCGAATAAAATGGATCTTCATCCGTATGCTGTCCCAGAGGAATATATCATGCCCGGCATCACTCGTGCCGACATCATACCAACCTCCGCTCGTAATAATATGAATATCCTCTATCTCAAAGAGAGGCTCTTAAACTCAATCCATCAACACAGCAGTCTACTTGCTCAAAACATTATCACCAACTCCCGCCACGTAGATTGTCTACAGAAAGTGCAAGATCATCTATCTCGAGCCCGAGACCAAGTCACTCATCAGTCCGGTCATGAGCTAATCGCGATGGATATCAGACAGGCTTTGCATTATCTGGGTGAGGTGAATGGTGAGGTGAGTACGGATGATTTGTTAGCGAGTATTTTTAGTAGGTTTTGTATTGGAAAGTAGGAAATGAAAAGGGGATTTAGATTGGTAGCGAAAGACTTGGTATCTTGTGAATATGTGAAAACATGCTTAAATCTATAAATAATTTTAAATGAACGGAATAAGAGCCAATTTTATTGAAAACTTAGAACGAAATAATCCAAAATTTCTAAATAGAGTGGATAGAATCGTAAAAAGAATTATAAATAGCAATGACAAAATAAAAGTGTTTAAAGAATTGGCATCTAACGGATATATTAATAGGTTGGACATTATCAAGGAACTTATTAGAGAAATAAATCACCGTGCATTTACGGAACTGAATAATATTTTAATACTAAACCCAAGTTTAAAAGCTGATGACTTCCGTAGTCATAATGAGACTATAAAAAAGACAAAAGAATCATTAGACTTACTAAATTCCTATTTTCTAACTGAGGTCAATTCATTTGATTTAATAAAAGATTTGGAAATCTCTCATGCTGAAAAAGATTATATTGATGATTTAGTAGATAGTCTAAAAGAATTGTGTCGATTTGATTTTCAATATTCAAATGGCGAAATTAGCAATTATTTAAAAGGGCAAAAAAGCAATACTTTAATTTCAGAACCTAATAGTTCGCTTAGAAAATATTATTTTAAAGTAATAGATGATGAATGCAAATTACTTGACAGCATTGAGTATAATAACCCTAGTAAAATTAATTCTAATTTAAATAAATTAATTAATGAAAACATTAAAAGGGAAATTGTTGTTATTTTTAGTAGCGATATAATTGATTCAACCAAATATGCCGATAAGGATGATAATCTATACTCAAAAATTCAACGTGAAAACAGAGAGATTCATGAGGAAATTTTTTGTAAGTATTATTTTAAATTTAAGAAAGAAAGTGGTGATGGATATTTAGCTACTTTTTCATCAACATATAACGCTGTTGTTGCTTCAAAAGAAATAATTGAAAAAGTCGAAAAATTAAATTCATATAAAATCAGGATTGGTATACATTTGGGAGAAATAAGAAAAGAAGAAAATGATATTCAAGGGCTTAATGTCACTATAGCTTGTAGAATTCAATCAGAAGCAAATCCAAACTCTATTTTTGTATCCGAAGATGTTCATTCGAATTTGAAAAACATTAAAGATTTAGCTTTTTCATTTGTTGATATTAGGGTTTTAAAAGGAATTAGTGATTCAAAAAGAATCTATCAAATAATTAATGATCAAAATATTGTTCAAAATGAAATTAGTGTACCAAAGCAAGGTAGTGTTAAAATTGACGACCAAAAAAGATATCCTTTTGAATACGGAATAAGGTTTGATGCGAATGATAATGCTTTTATTGGAATATCCAAATTAGCTTTCTTTAATGGCAGAATTCAAGCTGCATTTCCAGGAATTAGAAAACTAACTTGGTTCACAGATCCAAAAGTAATTATTGAACGATTAGAACTACTTTTAAGAAAACCATTGAGTTTTTATGGAGCTAATCTATATGATAAAGTATCTGTTTTTGATGGACCTGAAGCTCCGATATGGTGGTTCAGAGGCGGAAGCGGTTCCTCTATTGAAAAATATATTAAACTTTCTGATGAAAAATGCCTAGTTGATACTAGAGAATTTATTGTGGATAAATTAGCAGTTTGTATAAATAATGAAGATAGAAAAACATTTCTTTATGTCCAAGCTAAAGCAGAAGCATCTGTCTTCGTAGATAATCCTTCTTCGGATGAAAATCTAAGAAACGAGGAGTATGCAATTTTCAATGGTCATATAATTTCAATGGAGGAATTTGATGACGGTTCTGCGGTTATAAATGGAAAAGTAGTTTCCACCGCAGGACATGCACAACTGAGGTCAAGATTTTTAAGAAATCATAATTTTATTATCTGCGCAAAATCTTCTGTTTTCAATGCAACGGAGTATAATCAACATTTAAGAAATTTCTTAGATCGAATGCTTGAATTGACATCAGGACCATCATTTGAGAATCAATTTGAAGATCAACTTGAATCGTTGTTAGAATTAGAAATTGATAGCGATTACAGGGGGACCGAGTAATATTCTTATATCCGACAAAGTCGGCTAACATTCAGGTACATACTGACCCCCTAATAGTTTGAAGAACAGATGATTGAAGCATCCTAACAATTGCTGTCAAAAAAGAGTCCGTAAGAAATATCCTCTAGCCTAATAGAGGACACTAATCACTCTTGACACCTTTGGTCAAAAACAGTATGCGCATATTTCAGTTTTATACGTATCTTTAGCCCATGAAATCCAGATTAAATCTGACCATAGATGAAACTCTTTTACAGAAAGTAAAAGGCTATGC
>JAYSTG010000311.1:0-1594 GCA_043719965.1 Saprospiraceae bacterium
GCCAAGGGACTGGAGATGAATGCAGACCAAGCGGCAATTTTATTAGCAGTATAAGTGGTTTGGTAAAAAGTATAAGACCCCCAATTAAAAAGCGGAGCGTCGGGTATCACATATAACTCATGATCAAGATCTGTCGAAGCAGCCCCACGTAAAGGAAAACAATGGGAGAGAAAAACATAAGAACTAATCAAAACAATCCCTACCACAGTAGCCCATTTGGTTTTTTGCTTTAAAGGGTAAAAGGCACACGCGATATAAATCAGAATAGATTTTGACTGTGTAAAAAATATGCCCATCCAGGCCAAAACTTTCAATACTCGATATCGTCGATTAAACAAATCCGGGACCGAAGAGATGACCCAAAATCCTAGAAATAATAATTGAGCAGCACCATTGGGATGTCCGTCCAATCCGCTCAATTGTACGGGTATAAGGCCCAAATAATAGGGTCTTACCATGACAAATGCTGTGGATATTCCAAATATAAAATAACAAAGCAGGCCTATGATACCAACGAAGATGGTGATCGATACTAGAACAATAAATGCTTCTAATACGACTTGTCGTTGGGCCATATAATTTTTTTTCAATAAAAATATAGCTGTGAAAAAAACGAATGTTGGCCTGCACCAACCTCCAATGGATATCCACCCATCCTCTGAAGCATGTATCAGAATAGCAATAAGAAAGGCAATCAATAATGCTCCAGGCCCTAACCATGTTTTAAAAGGGATAAATCGAAATTTATCTAGTAATAATTGAGTTAAAATAACCGGGCTATACAGTACTACCAAGATATCCGACAGGTTGACCGATTTACCTCCATATTTTGATTCAAATAAAGGATAACCAATGCCAAAACTGACCATGAGCATGAAGAGCATCATCTGATCCAGGGGTGGTATTGAAGGCTTTTTTAGACTCACCGGCCTAAAGTACTATTAAGATCATAGATATTAAACCCAAAACAAAAGGAACATTAATCAAAGCAGCTAAAGGTTAAATGCAAAAAGCCTGCCTGTCGTAGCTAGGGATAGATATGTTGTATTACCAGATAAATTAACTGACCTTCTAAAAGAATATCTAAAAATTTATCCGGTACAATAGCCTATGGCGTAGGTTTGTATAAAGTCCGGATGGAGGACCATACAGTGCAAGAAGTATCCAGGTAGTATTTCACGCACACTGGAAAAAGCTAAAATAAAAGCTTATTGTACTGTACATACGCTCTGTCATTCATACGCCCCCCATCTTTTAGAACTAGGAGTGGACCTCCGACAGATCCAACTGGCCATAGGGCATAATTCTTTGAAGACTACAGTATATTACAAAGCTAAAGGCAGGCAGACCCACCTAACTGACACTACTAAATTTCGATTTCGTAGTCCGATAGATAATATGGATAGCCGGTGGCGTTCGCATTTAGTTCAGATATAGACTATTTAACGCAATATGTCGTATACCTGGATGTTGTGCGTCAGTCTTTTTTGACCTAAACTGACTTGAGAATTTATAAAAAAGGAGTTCAATCATATATACATTTAAACTGAAACGCGATGAAAAACTTAACTTCAATACTTCTGGTATTTTTACT
>JAYSTG010000312.1:0-1594 GCA_043719965.1 Saprospiraceae bacterium
GCACGGTCCCTACCTAGATTCTAAATATTTTCTAAATTAAATTATGTTTAGAAATTACATCGATTCATCTCAAACCCACTAAATATGGCGAAGAACCAATAATTTACAATTCATTCAAAATCAATCGTCAGATCGTTCATTGGAATTTCCAATGAACGATCTCGGATGAATATTTCTTTGAAACACTACTTACGGAAAAAAATTACTCGTGCAGCTAATAAAATCAAACACTTGTATAATAATGAACGACCTCATCTGAGCCTGGAATATAAAACGCCTATTCAATTTGAGCAATGGATTAAAAATTTACCAGATCGGGACAGGCCCATTAAAAAAATATATGATTGGAAATGAAAACATTTATGACAATGGGGGTTTTTAGTTTTTTCTTCCCTAAAAATAAATACTGCCTAAAACTAAAAGAACTGGATATTACCCCAGCTCACTTCATTTCCAGTGCTTCTATGGTTTTGGCACTTGGCAAGTTGCTCCCCAGCAGAGCTTGCCTCCATCCTCACACAGATAACTCAAAGGTGGTAGTAATAAATCAATTTTGCAATTTGAAAGGTTTAAACTATATTGAAACAGGTAAACCGTATTCAGGCAAGGTCAATCAGCATTAAACATTGAACATTGTCTTGTACATCCTAATTTTCCACCACTTCAAAAGCCATCACCGAATTCTTCCAAAATGTAGGTACATATACTGTCTTGGTGGCAGGATCAAATCCAATATCCGCTGTGTTTTTGCCCAAGGCTTTAGCATCAAGGAGCATTTCTTTGCGACCATTACCATTGATATACCATATAGTACCTGTCCAACAAGAGATAATAAAATCTTCTTCTTTTACATTTTCTATACCATCAGCTCCTCCTTCCAGCCCATCGGCCAATATGGAAATAGTTCTATTTTTATTGACTTTATAAAATCCTCCTGCATTCAATATATATAGATCAGATCCATGGACCAGCACACCATTAGGGCCTCTAAGTGTATCCAGTATGATGGATGCAGAGTTGTTTTCAACCCTGTATAACCTCTTCCCTTCAGAGTCGGTCACAAAGATGACTCCGGATTGATCAATAGAGATATCATTTAGTCCCTTGGCACCGGGTACCTTAATCTTACGCTCGATCTTTGCGCTATCGACATCAATGATTGCTATTTCTTTAAGGTCGGTCACAAATAGTTTTCCATTGTACATACTCATTCCTTTAGGGGCATTCAACCCTTTGATCCATTCAGCTTCGATGATTTTACCATCCAGTCCCAACTTACCAATAGACCCTTTTCCATCTGCTGCCCAGGGTTCTTTTCCATCAATATTTGACACGTAGAGTACTTGATTTTTACTATCAAATAAAACAGACTCCGGTACTTTGAATGTAGTATCACTTTCCCATTTTTGAATCAACTTATGATGGATCACTTTAGGTGTATCGATGATAGTCGAGGAGTCAGTGGTTGCAGAGTTTGTCTTTTCATTTTTACATGAAAAAATGAGAACTACTGAAAATAGGAAGATAAAAAACTTAGTAATCATGATGCTATGAGATTTTTGCTCGAAATTAATAAAAACGAAACAAGTTGCAC
>JAYSTG010000313.1:0-1593 GCA_043719965.1 Saprospiraceae bacterium
AACAGAAATAACTGAAGCGTATGATTATCGTGTCCAGGGTTATTTCAAAAAGCCAAATACAACAGAGGAACAAGCGGACATGCTTGACATAATAATTAAATATTGGATAATCAGCATTCATCCTAACAAGGACATAGATGCGCAATCGACCAGACAAACAATAGCCCATAGAACCTCAACGAAGGCCCCCAACAACGGGCAGTAGACGAAGTTGGTCACTTTGATTTATGTAGTGAGAATATTCTTTTTAGTTAAACACCTTGAGTAACTATAAAGTTTTCAAATGGCTTTTCAGTTGCTCTTTCTTTTTTTGCCGGAATAGTAATTTGTCTGTCTCTACTTGGAGCGCTGGCCAGTCATTTTGGAGGCTTGCTTACTTTATCTTTTGGGAAGTATTGGGCCTTGGCTATGGCAATTATTTCGGCTATGGCAGCAGCCATTGCTTTTTATGGTCCGTATCTTCGTGTCACTCAGCTTGAAGCCTTGAGAAGACCTGGTATCGGAGGTTCATTTTTATATGGCGTATTATTTACCCTGGGAACTTCGGCTGCACCTTTATTGCTTGTTTTATCAATTGCTGCAGCGAAGGGGAACGTAATTTTTGGTTTATTTTTGGCGTTGGCCTTTGGACTGGGAAGAGGGTTGCCCTTTTTAATTGCAGGATTATTTGGGGGTCTGATTACAAATCTGGCAAAGCTTTCATGGCTTAGAAAATCAATTCAGGTAATTAGTAGGTTCGCCTTGCTTTTTGTTTGTGGATACTATATAAGAATTTACCTTATCTTAGTTTAATTCTTCTGGTCACATGCCTTTTGCGGAGAAACCGGATCTCTTCTTCAAATCGATTAAAGATTTTGTTTCTGATAAAAAGATCAAATAGGTACGATGAATTATAGTCGATTTTTTATATTTCTGCTATTTCTATCCGGTTCCTGTCGTGAACCTACGTCTCGCACCGATTCGGTTGAATTTCCGCAAGTTCTTGCCTCTAAAAGCTATACGGATTGCTATAATGCGGCTGGTTTTTTCCGTGCAGACAAAAATGAAATAAATAGCCGTCTTCCAAAAGGGTTTACGGCCAGAGATGGGAGTTCGATACTTGGTTCTGACTACAAAGGATATTCATTTTTGGTTTTTATTTACTTTTCCTGCCCATCTTCCATAGATAGTAGTATTCAAACTGCAATAATTGCTACTCCAATAGAAGAGCCTTCTCTAGCAAATGATCTGCGAACTGTAAGATGGAACTGGTATGAATTTGCCCGTATTACAGGCACTTCAAAGCAAGCGGGGGAGTTATCTAGTGTAGGGTTGTCAGCGCAGCAGGCAATATTGTCCAATACGCCTTTCCATGAAGGAGATACAGTTTCTTTTTTTAAAGCGATTGTGTCAGACGCCCTATTATTCGAAGTTGGTGCTAAACTTACCGATTCGGTCAACTTTGAGGCTCAGAGTCATCGCCTTTGGCATCAGCGGTCAGATGGTCACTTGGTATCTACACGATTGGATTTTGAATATCATCATTCATGGATTGGAAAATTTAAGAGTTGTACCTTTAATGCTGGTCTCCTTTCTGTTGCTGACCTCAAAAGA
>JAYSTG010000314.1:0-4018 GCA_043719965.1 Saprospiraceae bacterium
GGTCCCTACCTAGATTCTAAATATTTTCTAAATTAAATTATGTTTAGAAATTACATCGATTCATCTCAAACCCACTAAATATGGCGAAGAACCATAAATATTAATACCGGCTTCCAATGTTTTTTTATACCGCTCCTTAATGGATAGATCTCCTGCTCCCCAAGGCATCATTTCTATAGGACCTGTATCTGAATTTATTATTCCTTTAAATCCCAATTCATTTCTGAGCAAATCGTTTAACACACCTTTGGTAATATGATTTCTAGGATTAGAGGCAACTATGGCTGGGATGCCTAGCCCATCACTTTCACATAACGACTGCAGTTTATTTGCCCATTCGGCATTGATTTTGGCGCTGATATTAGCCCTTAAAATAAAATGTCGAAGGTGAAACTTCATAACCGCTTTGGTAGTACCTGCTGAAGACATCATCGGGATAGGCAACGTATGATGAGAGGACTTTCCGCAGTAGGTAATTATCGTGAATCTTTAATATATGCTAAACTAGCCTTAAGCCAAGCTCCTGATGATATCAATAAAAAAATATAGAAACCTCTATCCAAAAACTTGAAGCCGGTAAAGCACTTTAAAGAGCAGAAGGCTTTATTAATAATACTACAATCTTAGGCTAGACCTAATGGTCATACATTGTAAAATCTGATCTAAAAATATAGAGCCAGATTATAACTCCCTGATCTTAAGGTTCCTAAATACCACTGCGTCACCATGGTCTTGCAAAAGGATAGGTCCTTTTGAAGCTGAGGCGAAACCTTCATACTTAGCGTATTTACTTCGAGCCACCAATGCCTTGAATATATTATTATTACGCTCATATTCTACTACCAAAAATCCATTGAGCCAATGTTGAACCATATTATTAGGTGCGACGATGATCCGCCCTTGATTCCATTCCCCTATCTTGCGTTGAAACCTCGGATCCACTTTAGTAGATGGAATAAGGTCATATAGACTGGCCAAGGTCCTATTGCCGATGACTCCTTCTTTAGCATCCGGATGCCTCGCATCATCCAATATTTGGTACTCTAACCCGATACCTGATTTTCCTCCGGAATCAAATGATTCATCTACAAAATACTTCAAGCCTGAGTTCGCTCCTTCTGTTAATTTGAAATCAAAGACCAATTCGAAACTCCCATATTTTTTTAACGTAACTATATCATTTCCGGTTTCTGAACCATCCGATTTATCCACGGCTAATGCACCGTTTTTTATAGCCCATCGTTTATTAGGTCGAGTTGTATCATGTACATTTCGCCAAGCCTTTATGTCTTTACCATTAAATAGTGATTCAAATCCCTGGGATTGCTCTTGCTGACTCATCTCATTATTCAAAAGGTTTACCACTGGTATGGCATCCCAGGGTTTGGGTTGGAGCCCTGTAGTTTGTATCCTGATATTTCTCCATCGGATTTCTGTTCCTGCTTTTTGTCCTTTACCAATGGCATGCACTTGCAGCGCTATAAAACCGTTTAAGGTCATATCATCCACGAGGCAAGCGATCGGAAGTCCATTGACCCAGGTTCTTATTACAGGACCTATAGCCTCTATTCTATACTTGTTCCATTGATTTTTTTTGAAAGACATTTTGGATAAAGGATTGATATTGGGTATATATAACCAATCGCGTCTTGCTTCATCATAGATGCCGCCTGACCAAGCTCGATCACTTGGATCCACCTCCATTTGATATCCATGTACCCTGCCCTTCTGATAGTCCGGCTTCGATAAACTTCTAAATTGAATACCAGAATTCATGCTGTTATCTACCTTGAGTTCGAGTTCCAATATAAAATCTCCATAGGCTTTTTCTGTTACCAGAAAGGAGTTTGGGGTACTATCTACAGTAATCCCGACGATTTCACCACGATCCACTTTATATATAGCTTTCCCATTCAATTGCTTCCAACCTGTAAGGGTATTGCCATCAAATAGTGAAGTCCAGGTCTGTGTATTTCCACCGAAGCTAGCCATTGTGCATAACACAACTAATATTATTTTTTTCATAATCAATTATTTATTCATAAGAACCAAGTAGGAAGATAATGATTTATTGAATTTTCTGTCTACTCTTCGATCCAAATGTGCTGTTTCGACACCGTGTAGATTGTAGTTATAAAGTAAACGTGTGATCCAACAGTTGAGCATACTAAAAAAGGCCATACAAACTTTGCAAGGCCTTTATTTGAAAATTTATATTTCAATCAAAGATTGAATTTTTTTAATACCCTGTATTTTGAGGAAAAACTCCTGGATCTGAGCGGTCTATTTGCGTCTGAGGAATAGGCCTTACGTTGTTTTTATCGGATACAGCAGAAGCTTGAGGATTATATTTTTTAACTCGATCGACCAATATACCCCATCGCTTTAAGTCCATCCACCTCATCTGTTCGCCGACAAGTTCTCGGGCGCGTTCTTCAACCAAGAAATCAAAAGTCATCTGACTCTCCGTAATTCTCATCGCTCCTTTTTTATCAGGCCAGCCTGCACGATTACGCACTACGTTTATTGCATCAGTAGCTTCCTTAATATTACCTAGTTTAAGTAAAGCCTCAGCATGCATTAAATAGATGTCTGCCAATCGCCAAACGAAATAATCTCTAGTTCCTCTTTCTTCAGTACGGTCAGCACGTTTGGTATCAAAAAACTTTGTCAAGGTAGGAAAGAGTGCTTCATTGTAGGCACTAGGCACTAATACCTGATATTTACGTTTTGCTCTTTCTTCCTTGCTCATTTCAAAACCAGGAATAAAGATCGCTGTATCTCCAGCTGCAAAAGTGAGCTTAGGTTTTGAGTTATCGAATGAGGAATTAAGGTTAGCTCCTGGGAAGTTGCTTTTCCAAACATCTCTAAAACTTTTATAGTACCGAGAATCATTCTCTCGATCAGCAAATACGGTATTTAATAAATATGCTGTCGGGCGCAATCTTTTAAATGGGCGACCATAAAAGACATCTCTCACCATGCCAGGTTGTACATCATATTGCATACCAAAAAATAAGTGAAGATTGTTGCCACCATTCGCTGCGCCTGTAGCATTAGTAGTATTTGCAAGTTGATCTGTGGTATATTGTACAGCAAATACTACTTCTGAGTTGAGTTGGTTATTCTCATCATGCACTGAGGCAAAATCATCCAACAATTTAAAAGTATACTTTTTGATGATCCCTGAGCATAGATCAGCAGCTTTTTGGAAATCATCAGCTGCCTTAGAAGCACTGTAGGCTTTAGCTAAATACACTTTTGCAAGTAAAGTTTCGGCTGAGGCCTTAGTAGCTCGACCATAATCTGCTGAATGTGCTTTGTTATCAAGATCAGCTATGGCCTCATTACAGTCTTTGATAATAGCAACATACATCTCAGCATCGGTTGCGCGTTTTGTAGTCTTAGCTGGTTCTAAAGTTTCAGTCATTCTAAGGTCAATTCCCCCAAATTGCTGATGTAAAATATAATAATAATGTGCACGTAAAAATTTAGCTTCAGCAACACGCAATTTCTTTATAGCATCGGACAACCCTTTGACTTCAACTGCCCTATCAATAACAGCATTACAAGTGTTGATACCCCGGTAAAGCTCATCCCAAGTGTTGATCAGATAATCCACTGTAGGCTGTAACTGAGCATCATAAAAATGAAATCCTTTATATGCACCATCAGCTCCGGTAGCATAGATATCGGTACCATATTCAGTCAAGGTCAAGCCTTGCTGAGTTCCGTAAAAAAATCTAAGGGAGGAATAAGCGGCTCTCACTCCATCTTCAAATCCTTTGGCCGTATTCAGATAATCATTCCCAATATTGGAAATAACAGTTTCTTGTAAGATGTCTTTTCCGCAAGAGAAAAACGACAACATCAAGCAAGCAAGCAAGCCAGCTTTTAATTTATTTATTATTGAATTTTTCATAATCAAAAAATAATTTTTAGAGCTAAAATTTGACATTAAGACCGATAGTAACTACTCGAGTAGCTGGAGTGATACTATTGTTCACAGAAGTAATCC
>JAYSTG010000315.1:0-1590 GCA_043719965.1 Saprospiraceae bacterium
CAATCTGCTGGATCTTATTCAATATCTGTAAAAGATGATATCGGTTGTACCACTCAAAAAAGTTTTCAAATCACGCAGAATGAAGATTTAGTAGTAAAGCCCGTGAGTATTACGCCTGCATCATGCGGAATAGCACAGGACGCTACTGCCAAATTTGAAGCAAGCGGCGGAGTTGGTCCGTATCTCTACACTTGGATTGCACCCACTTTTGTTAGTCCTGCGTCCAGTGTTAATACGCTTAATAATGTTGGGCCAGGAAAATATACGGTCACAGTAACTGATCAAGCTTTCTGTACTAAATCGGCTTCATTTGATCTATTGATTAAACCTATTTCTATTGTGTCCAAAGTCGACACCATTTGTGCAGGGTCTTCCATCTCTATCGGGTCTTTTGTGCATAATAAATCTGGTATATATCGCGATACCATTCAAAATCGATTAGGATGTGATAGTGTCGTCATCACTGCCTTGCATGTAAAAAATCCAATGGTCTCCATTGTTGCGGATAAGACGCCTAAGCTTTGTAGTGGTGATTCCATTTTATTGACAGCTAATGTCACAGGCTCTTCTGATCCTTTACAATTTACCTGGAGCAATGGATCTACTAATAGTTCTATTCGAGTCAATAAACAAGATAAATACACCGTACGGGTACAGTCTTCCATTTGTTCTATCCAAGATAGTATTTCGATCTTAATAGGTGCACCATTAAATATTACAGGCACAGTTAAAAACATTGATTGTTTCGGATCAAAATCCGGATCTATTGCAGTAACCGGAGTAGGAGGAATATTACCTTACACCTATAGCTGGTCCGATGGTAGTACCAAATCTTCATTGGTCAATCAACCAGCTGGTGCTTATGCTGTGACAGTAAAAGATAATGCAGGATGTATCATGAAGAGAGATTTTCAACTTATTCAAAATGATCCACTGCAAGTAAATCCTATCAGCTCAGTAGAAGCTTCCTGTAATGCAGCCTTGGATGGTAGCACAACATTAGAAGTAAAAGGAGGACTTGCACCTTATGTTTACGACTGGAAAATACCTGCCTCCGCAAAAGCTGGTCCAAATTCAAATACCGTATCAAATATTGGACCGGGCAAATATGAAGTTATCATCAAGGATAATTTGAACTGTAGTGTGTCCACCTCTTTTAGAATTAATTCAAGAGTCATTTCGGTTACTTTACGGACAGATACCATATGTGCCGGCGAAACACTACAAATTGGTACATTCAAACATTCCAAATCTGGAACCTATATTGATACCCTTAAAAACAGAGCGGGGTGTGATAGTGTGGTCCTAGCCTTACTCTATGTGAAAAGTCAATTGGATTTTGATTTGATTGCTACTGACCCTAGTTGTTTTGGCTCTAAAGATGGATCCATTTTGATCTCAAATCTCTATAGTAATAGTTCATATAGTATTGAAATTGACGGTAAACCTGGCTACGCCCTAGATACTAGAAACCTAGCTCCAGGCACATTTAAAGTAAAAATCATAGATGCACACGGATGCTCCGCTGAAAAAATAACTTCCTTATCAAATCCAAAAATATATGAATTGGATGGAGGAAATGACACGATT
>JAYSTG010000316.1:0-4008 GCA_043719965.1 Saprospiraceae bacterium
ACCAATCCTACGCCAGAAGCAATGAAATAGAATTGTGATTTGGAATAGGTAAAGTAGGCGCCGACGCAAACCAGAATCCACATGACCAACATCGCCAAAAGAGAAAATTTATTTCCCTGGAGTCTTGAAACATAAGCAAAGAAATTGGCCCCTACTAAACCGACTAATTGCAAAATCAGGATGATAATAATTAATTCTGATCCTCTAAATTTCAATTCATCGCTGGCAAATGTAGCAGCCATGTATAAAATGGTTTGAACTCCAGCACTATAAAAAAAGAAAGCAATCAAGAACTGTCGTAAATGGGGCTGATGTTTCAATTTTTCCCATACGATCATTAGTTCATGATAACCTTTTCTCCAAATTCCTGTGCCAAATGCAGTGGTAGTATCAGCGGGAAGGCTTTTGAAGGGAATCTGCGCAAAAAAGAACCACCAAAGCCCCACCATCACAAAAGCCAATCGAACGGCGAAGCCTTCATCATGTATTCCAAACCATTCTTTCTTTTTAATGACAAGTAGATTGACGATAAGCAAGATTACGCTTCCGATATATCCAAATGCAAAACCTCGCGCACTGGTCTTGTCATATTTATCCTCAGTAGCTATAACTGGTAAAAAAGAATTATAAAATACAAGGCTACTCGTAAACCCTATGCTTGCGATCATAAATCCTGCAGTGCCCAGCCATAAAGTTTTCATATCTTTAAAAAAGAATAATGAAACGCATGCTAACGAACCGATCATCGTGAATAGCCTCAAAAAATAAAGCCGCTTGCCACTATAATCCGCAATGCCACTCAATATCGGCAACCCTAATGCAACGAAAATATAGGCTATAGAAATGGTAAATGAAAAATAGGCGCTATTAGGCATATTCGATTGGCCTACCTGTATGGTCGCATCGGTCACACTTGCAAAATAAGCAGGAAATATAGCCGAAGAAATCACGAGTGAATAAGAACTATTTGCCCAGTCAAACATAGCCCAGCTGTTAATCACTTTAGGGTCATTTTTTAAAATAGAAAGAGTTGGTTGCATTGACCAAAGGTAGTATATCATTAATCAAAATTTTAACGATCACACAACGAATTAAAAGCTACACTCATCCTGGCGTATAAAGGCTAAACTCATGAGCTTTGGTAAACTCTCATTTCTGATTACATTTAACCTATGATCATAAGCATCCTTTCCCGAAATCCTGGCTTGTATTCTACGCAAAGCCTCGTAATAGCCGGTCGCAAGCGGAAACATCGAATCTTAGTATTGGACCCATATCAGTTTTCACAGCATATCCACCAGAATAAACCTAAATTATATTATCAATCCAGAGCAATTCCGGTCCTGGATGCTATCATACCGAGGATTGGAGCGACTGCCACAGATATTGGAGCATCTGTGATCGATCATTTTACTGCAGCTGGAGTGTATTCCACCACTGAATCCTCTGCATTATTAAAGGCTAGAAATAAATGGAGTTGTAGTCAATTTTTATCTGCTCACGGGATCCCTGTACCAGACGCCTGCTTGCATTTTAATCTGGAACACAATGAAAGTGTATTAAAAAAATTCAAATACCCCGTCATCATAAAATTATTAAAAAGCACCCAGGGTATGGGGGTAGTAAAAGCTAACGATAAAGGTCAGGCATTAAATATTCTAGAGGCTTTTCAACGACTGGATGAACAAGTGATCATTCAAGAATTTATTCATGAAGCCAAAGGGAGTGATATCCGAGTGCTTGTCGTCAATGATACGGTGGTAGGTGCGATGAAAAGACAAGCCAAAAAAGGAGAATTTAGATCCAACCTTCACCAAGGTGCGAGTGCCAAAATCATTAAGCTTTCCCCCCAGGAGGAGATGCTGGCATTGAAAGCAGCCAGCTTGTTAAAATTAGATGTAGCCGGTATTGATATATTGAGGTCAGCTCGAGGCCCATTAATTTTAGAAGTAAATGCCTCTCCAGGGCTTGAAGGTATAGAACAAACTACCAAAGTGAGTATATCAGAAAAGATAATAGAAATGATAGAACAACGAGTACCTCATGGCTAAAGATCGTAAAGTCCTGGTGATGGGCAACGAAATCGTAGAGCCAGGAGAAAAAAAACTAATTCGATTTCCGGTAGGGCATTTGCCTTCAGGCAACAGAATATTTATTCATGTTTTTGTCAACAAATCCCTTCATCCAGGCCCTACCCTACTGCTGATAGGTGGTATGCATGGGGATGAAATCAATGGTACAGAGATTGTACGAAGAGCAAGTCAATATTATAAAACCAAAACATTACTAAAAGGCACTTTAATAACCATCCCCCTACTCAACGTATATGGGTTTATTCATTTTACGAGGGATGTTGCCGAAGGTAAAGATGTCAATAGAAGTTTTCCCGGTAATTCCAAAGGATCCCTTGCATCCAGAATAGCTCAGATTTTATATAAGACCATATTGCCAGATACGGATGTATTAATAGATTTTCACACCGGAGGCGGCCAACGATATAATTACCCTCAAGTACGATATACTAAAAATGATGAAAAAAGTTTTGAGTTGGCTGAAGTGTTTGGTGCACCGTTTTTATTGGAATCAGCTCTAAAACCCAATTCGCTTCGTCAGTTTGCAAGTAAATTAAAAATACCAAATCTTGCTTATGAAGGTGGCGAAGCAGGTCGTTTTGATGGATTCAGCATAGACAAAGCTTTACTCGGCATTCATCAAGTGATGCACTATTATGGTATGATTGAAGAAAATAAGACTTCTCCACATCAGATAGTATCACTCAAAGTAGATAAATGGATAAGAGCTTCGTACAGCGGAATTTTTGTTTGGAATAGATCATCCGGTGCATATGTCAATGCAAGTGAGATACTGGGTACTATATCTGATCCTGATAATCTAAGAGTAGAATATGTAAAAGCAAAAATAAGTGGATATATTATCGGGCATAATAATGCACCAGTGGTTCATATCGGTGACGCTCTATTTCATATTGGAACTTGTTGAATTCGAGTCAAAAAAAATCATTTCGTTCTACGCTTATCGATCCGTACTTTTGAACTACGCTCATGTATAGACCACATTTTCAAAGACTTTATATATTCCTATATTTATTAGGCAGCCTTATTGGCTGTAAGGAATCAGATATTGATAATTCTATCAAGTCATCAATGCCTTCGACTGAAACAGCCATGACATCTTCTCTGCTTGATACTGAAGTGACTATCATCCCTGCACTTAATGTTAAAAATCGGGTGGCATGGCAAAAGCCAGATTTGATTCTAGAGTCCTTGGGGAATAATTTAAACAATAAAACCATTGCAGATATCGGTGCCGGCCCTACTGGTTTTTTTACTTATTTGTTAGCACGTAGAGGTGCCTCCGTACTGGCTATAGACATAGACCCATCGGCATTGGCTTTTATAGAAACGGAAAAAACAAAAGTCGACCCATCCATACAAGCCCTTATCAAAACCAGATTAGCCAAACCACGAGATCCTCATTTAAAACCCAATGAAGTCGATGGAATCCTGATCGTAAATACGATTGCCTACATAACCGATAAAAATAGATATTTAGCAGATCTATGGGATAAACTAAAAGACTCCGGGAAACTAGTAATAGTAGA
The DNA here is from genome assembly GCA_043719965.1 of Saprospiraceae bacterium. GTDB lineage: Bacteria > Bacteroidota > Bacteroidia > Chitinophagales > Saprospiraceae > JADJLQ01. The sequence goes on from JAYSTG010000316.1 coordinate 3,623, forward strand.
TTTTAAATTAAAACGACTACCAGATCAGATAGCGCCTCCAAAATCAGAACGTGTATATCCAGATCTTATCGAAGAAATATTATATAATACAGGATACAAGAACATCGTGGTAGACGATCAATCCTTGGAATACCAATACATCATCACCGCTGATAAATAAGGATGGAGTATATTTATTACCAATTAATAATAATTCATTTAATAATTTTAAGATACAGATATGACTAAACTTTCAAATGTAAAAGGCCCTGCAATATTTTTGGCCCAGTTCATGGGAGATCAGGCACCGTTTAATTCACTAGATGGCATCTGTCGATGGGTAGCCGACCTTGGCTATATCGGTATCCAGATTCCTTCCTGGGATGGTCGACTTATCGATCTAGAAA
>JAYSTG010000317.1:0-4005 GCA_043719965.1 Saprospiraceae bacterium
ATGGAGTGATCTGTAAGGGTATTCAAGAAAGCAATCAATGCCTGTCTTTCAAGGTTACTAAATTTAAGTTTGATCGGGTGACCAGCCTGATCTTTAAGGTTTTGGTCCAGTCTGCCGTCGTTTTGAATGCCTTCACTGTAATGATTCAATACTTCTTCAAGAGTCTTAAAGCGACCATCGTGCATATAGGGTCCAGTCAGAGCTATATTTCGTAGGCTTGGAATTTTAAAGTTATTATGGCCCCGGCCTCTATCACCATTTAGTATTGGGAGTCCAATATTGGCAGTACCTTGACTTTCACCGGTGGTGTATTCGTTAATGGCCCCTACACTTCCAACAGAGAAATTGAAGCCCCCGTGACATTTATTGCATTTGGCTGTTTCGCTAAAAAATATCTCCTTTCCCATTTTTTCTAAAGCAGTAAATCCGCCAAAATCTTTTTTGGACTCAATATCAAATTTAGACCTGAAGGTAGTGATTGAATTAATAAATTCAGCTAAGGCTTCACTGATCTTGGTTATATCATCCTTCTGTTCTGAAGTAGTAAATGCCGCCTCAAAAAGTGGTTTATAATATGGAATTTTATTTAATTTTTTGGCCAATTCCGGCAATGCCTCTATGCCCATTTCTACATGGTTCACTACTGGCTGTAATGCCAAGGCCAAAGTGGAATTTGCTCTGGAGTCCCAAAACAAATTGGAACTAATCATCGGATTGCAAATAGATAGAGAATTGCGTGAAGTCAGAATTCCTCTAAAACCTTTGCTAAATTTTTGGCCATCCGCAAAAGCTTTGTCTTGATGATGACATGAGCCACAAGAGATGGTATTGTTAAGAGAGAGCGATTTGTCATAAAATAGCACTCTACCGAGTTGGGCTAGGTGATCATTTTTATTTGCTACAAAGATTTTTCTAAAACTATCAAATTCAAGTACACTATTCGGTTCAAATATTTTAGTTATCTGACCATTATTCCCAATAATGATTCCATTATTAGAGTTATTGAATTGAGATTGGTTTAATTTAATATTTTCAAAACTCACTACCGCCATATCCGAGATGTAATCGGGAGTCTGAAGTAGAAGGGTTGGAGCTTTAATCTCTATCGGCAAAGAGCCAATTTCGTTTTCCTCGCAAGAAAATAAAATCAAAAACAAACTAAGAGCAAAGAAAATAGTTCTCATCTTTTAAATTTTAAATTTACAAAAATATTAAAGGGAGGTAGAAGCTGTAACCTCGATTGCCCCAGTAAAGGATCCAAATATAATAGCAAATTTGCTTCAGTGCAAATATTTATGCGATGATTAAGATTGTAACGAATTCCAATTGGAGTGCCCAAGGCCAAAACTGGGTCTCCATCAAATGCTCTGTTTAAAGTAGCAATATCTGTTAACACTAATATATCTGCTCCGAAAAGCATCTCCCATTTGCATGATTTATGATCCCCGATAGGTTTTAAAGGGACCAACCAAAAGACCCCAAATCGAAAATTAAAGAAAATCTCATCTTCCGGTAGATCATCTCCCCCCTGCATACCTAAAGCATATCTAAATCCTCTCAATCTGGATCTATTCATACGACTACCTGCGACATCAAATAATCCTCGAGGGCCCGTCTTACGGTCATTGCGTTGTAATAATTTTGAAGCAAGACCGGTGACATTGATTCCAAACTCATTCCAGCGCTGAGCCGCACAGGGGGTTATATTCCATAACACAATACCAACGATCATCACCAAACGCTTCATATCACAATCTTATATTCAGATAAAATGATAATGGCAAGGTAGTTTTCAAGGTAGTATTACTATTTCTACCAAAGGATTGACCTGGAAAACTATTTACAAAATTATTTCTAATAATCAAGGTTCTAAAACTCAATTGTCCATCACTATGGAAAGTGATCCGATCATTTAATCGATAAGCGATTCCATAAGGAATCTGAATGCCCCATCCTGTGCCTCGATCGTTGATGGTCACATTACCTGTATTTAAAAATGAAGATGAATTTTCATTGGAGATTTCAAACAATAAATCTATACCTGAATAAAAAAACCATTTTTTACTAAGATGGCGCCTTCGTTCATACCCTGCAGAAAGCACCAGATTGAACAAACTCGTTTCAGTAGGTGTGGTACCGAATTGTCGATTCTGCTTAGAGACATCTGCTCCTAAACCCAACTTCAACAATTTTCTATGTCCGCCAACTTTGAAAAATAACCCAAACTCATCATCAATAGCGCTAGAAGTGCTACCCAGGATATTGGTAACTAACTGCGTCATATTTAATGAAATCTCTTTCCTTCTGTTTGATGGAATCGTATCTTGAGAGCATGCGGATGATTGAACCGTCAGTAGCAGGAAAAAATAAAAAAGTCGCCTCATTGGTTGAGTCATTTAAAGTAAAATTATGACCCTTTACTCATATATACTAGAAAATGAAAAAAGGCCACTTTGGGGGAAGTGACCTTTTTTTTAGAATCAAAAATTAACTAGAAATTTTTTCTTTAAATTTTAAAGTTTGCCTTTTGAGGGAAGCCATGGCCAACTCCAGGGAAGTCTCAAAGGACTTGCTACTTTCCCTAGTAAAGATATTCCCTCCCGGCACATGAATGAGAATTTCTACTATTTTGTCTTTGATGGTCTGATGACTCTCCAATTTCAGCACCACATGGATATCAATGATGCGTTCGTACATGCGCTCAAGCTTTTGCAGTTTGTGTTCAATGTACTGTAACAACTTTTGGTCGGCGGTAAAGTGAATACTTTCAGTCATGATTTTCATAATACGTATTGTTTTTAAAATGTAACGAAATGTATAAGCTAATATTTCATGCTTCAAATAATTAAGATTTAGGATGTGCCTGATCATATACTTTCTTTAACTTTTCGATAGAGTTATGCATATATACTTGTGTCGCTGCTAAACTGGAGTGTCCCATCAAAGTCTTGATTGCACTGAGATCTGCCCCAGCATCGGATAGATGAGTGGCAAAACTATGTCTAAGGATATGGGGGCTTCTTCGCTCAATCGAAGTGACCATACTCAGTTTTGTCTTGACTAGGTTGTAAACCCACTTAGGATACAGGGGCTCTCCTTGATCTGTGACAAATAACGCGCCTACCTCTGCCCTTGATATGGCCTCTAGAAAAGTCGATCGTTCCGATAAATAGCCTCGAATGTTCTTGATGAGGGCTGGAGCGATAGGTACCCATCGTTCCTTTTTACCCTTGCCTTCCACACGCAATAGTCCTCTACTGAAATCAATATCTTTTAGTTGGAGTTGAAGCAGCTCAGATCGCCGAAGGCCACAAGAGTACAATATATCTATGATCAAAGCATTTCTACATGAGGAGAAAGGATGATCGATATCCGTCTTTTCACCCGACTGCAATAATATGGCCATATGCTCTTTTCTCACCGTCAGTGGTAGTCGTTTTTCGACTTTTGGATTGATGATTTTACGAAGAGGATTGACCTTCAAGCCATGTCGTTTTCTTAAAAAATTAAAAAGAGATTTTAAGGCAGAAATCTTCCTATTAATGGATCGGTTAGCTATTTTTTGTTCATGTAGAGCCACGATCCAGGATCTTAGGTGCATAGCTTTGGTCTCCGCAAGATCGGCTATGGAATAGGTATGGGCTAAAAAGTCCAAATATTGAGTGATATCAGACTGATACGCCTCTATGGTGTGTCTGGAATACCTCCGCTCGAATTCTAAATAATTGAAAAAAGATTGAACCAATACATGTCTTTAAGGCCGACGGCAAGCGTCAATACCATGCAATATAAAGACAACAATGCTAAAAGTCAAGTGCAATCTTGACAAATATTACGAAAATACTTAATATGAAGAGATTAAGCCTCCGCCGGCTTATTCATAATCTGCTGAATATAAACAGCTTTAAGTACCTCAAAACGACGCTCCACAGATTTTTTGGTAAAGTGCTTTCTAGCTCTCAATTGTTTGAGCATCTGAGATTTCTCATACTTTTTCTTGTACTT
>JAYSTG010000318.1:0-4004 GCA_043719965.1 Saprospiraceae bacterium
AAGTCCAGAACACCAGTATTGGATAATTTTGGCCGAGACATTACCAGATTAGCAGAAGAAGATAAGCTAGACCCTATCGTAGGTCGTGAGACCGAAATAGAACGTGTGTCTCAGATCCTCAGTAGAAGAAAAAAAAATAATCCTATACTCATAGGCGAGCCCGGTGTGGGTAAAACTGCTATCGTCGAGGGCTTGGCACTCCGCATCATCCAGAAAAAGGTGAGCCGTACTTTATTTAATAAGCGCATCGTCATGCTGGACTTGGCTGCATTAGTTGCTGGTACCAAATATAGAGGCCAATTCGAAGAGCGCATGAAGGCTATCATGAACGAACTGGAAAAATCCAGGGATGTCATTTTATTTATAGATGAAATACATACGATTGTAGGCGCCGGTGGAGCTACGGGTTCACTAGATGCTTCCAATATATTCAAGCCTGCTTTAGCCAGAGGCGAATTGCAGTGTATAGGTGCATCTACTTTAGATGAGTATCGTCAATATATTGAGAAAGACGGAGCCTTGGATCGACGATTTCAAAAAGTGCTTGTAGATCCACCCTCACCCGATGAGGCTGTTTCCATCTTACATAATATCAAGTCTAAATACGAAGATTATCATAATGTGTCCTATTCAGATGAAGCGATCAAAGCCTGTGTCAAACTCAGTGACCGATATATAACCGATCGATTTTTGCCAGACAAAGCCATCGATGTACTCGATGAAGTAGGTGCGAGGGTGCATCTCAAAAATATCCATGTGCCAAAACACATTGAAGAGATCGAACAAAAAATAGAAACGATTAAAGAGCTGAAAAACTCCGCTGTCAAAAATCAACAATACGAAAAAGCTGCAGAATATCGAGATACAGAGTCTAAGCTCCAAGCCAAACTAGAAACCTCCAAAGAAGCATGGGAAGAAGAGTCCAAAGTAAAAAAGTATCCCGTAGATACGGATGACATAGCTGAAATCGTAGCGATGATGACTGGCATACCAGTCAAGCGAGTAGCCCAAAGCGAGAGCAAACGACTCATCCATATGAAAGATGACATGAAAAAAGTCATTATCGGACAGGATGAAGCCGTCGAAAAAATTACCAAAGCCATTCAGAGAAATCGGGTAGGTCTTAAAGATCCTAAAAAGCCAATTGGCACTTTTATCTTCTTGGGCCCTACGGGAGTGGGAAAGACCGAACTGGCCAAAGCCTTGGCTCGATATTTATTTGACAATGATGAGTCTCTCATTCGTATAGATATGAGTGAGTACATGGAAAAATTCTCTATCAGCAGATTGATCGGCGCTCCTCCGGGATATGTAGGATATGAGGAAGGAGGCCAATTGACAGAAAAAGTACGACGAAAACCATATTCTGTAATCTTATTGGATGAAATCGAAAAAGCCCATCCTGATGTTTATAATATTTTACTTCAGGTATTGGATGATGGCCAATTGACTGATGGCTTAGGTCGAAAAGTGGATTTCAAAAATTCGCTAATCATCATGACCTCCAATATCGGTGTGCGTCAACTAAAAGATTTTGGTCAGGGTGTCGGTTTTGCAACCAAAGCCCGTCAAGATGCATCGGAAGACAATACGAAAGCAGTGATCCAGAATGCGTTGAAAAAAACCTTCTCGCCAGAATTCCTTAATCGTATAGACGATGTAGTGATATTTAATAGCCTGGATGAACAACAGATCTTCAAAATCATTGATCTTTCCTTGGCCAGTCTTACTAAACGCCTTGGCAATATGAACTACGAATTGAAATTAACTGAAGAGGCCAAGAAGTTTGTAGCAGAAAAAGGATTTGATCCTCAGTTCGGCGCTCGACCACTCAACAGAGCCATTCAGAAATACATCGAAGATCCACTGGCAGAATTTATTTTAAATGATTCACCCCAAGAAGGATCTATGCTCGAAGCTATACTCAATGAAGAAAAGACAGGACTAGTAATCATGGTCAATAAAGAAGCAGAGTCCTGATGACTTATGTGAGCCTAAAAACTAATGAATAAATTATGATAGTTACCCTTTTTTCACATTGGGGCTTCAGTATTATGTTTAAGTTATTCTCAATTGTTAAAATATTTTTAGTTTTACATCCTATAATTCAGAATTTAAGTTTTATCTTTAAGTCCCTGAATTATAGGTATTTATTTATAATATAAATTCTTTCATAAAAAAAATAATCACTTGCAGCAAAAGCCACCATTCAAGCCAAGATATCCAAACCAACGCGGTTTACCTTATAAAAAAGATTACGGATTCAGAATTAATGCTGATATTAAAGTGCCTGAGATCAGGCTGGTAGGTGACAATCTTAACGAACTGATCATAGAGGGTGAGCCACCCATAGAGACTGGGGTATATCCTATCCGTCAAGTGCTGCGATGGGCGGAACAGTTAAACCTGGATGTAGTCGAGATTTCACCTAATGCTGTGCCTCCCGTTTGCCGCATTATCGATGTCAATAAATTTTTATTCCAAAAAGAAAAAAAAGAAAAAGAGCTCAAAGCCAAAGCTGTAAAGGCAGAAATCAAGGAAATTCGATTTGGGCCTAATACAGATGACCATGATTTTGAATTCAAATTAAAACATGCTCAAAATTTTCTTCAGGAAGGCTCAAAAGTGAGAGCATACGTGTTTTTTAAAGGTAGAAGTGTTGTTTTTAAAGATCGAGGTGAGCTATTATTATTAAAATTTATCAAAGAATTGGATGACTTAGCTTCCTGTGAGGCCCTACCAAAATTGGAAGGTAAAAAAATGTTTATCCTGCTTGCACCACGCAAGGGAGTGGTCAAGAAATAGTCCATTAAGGTTCAAGTGTGGCTATCAAAGTTTATTTTGCTACTTACCCCAGAGTTTGTATATTTGCCCACTTTTAAAACAGGATTATGCCAAAAATGAAAACTCATTCCACTGCGAAGAAAAAATTTCGCATTACGGGATCAGGTAAAGTCAAGAGATTTCAAGCGAATACCTCTCATAGACTTAGACAAAAGTCTAAGAAAGCCAAATTAGCCAATCGCGATATGGCCCTAGTCAGCGCTGCTGATAAGAAAAGAGTATTGCGCATGTTATGCCTCAGATAATTTAATTTTTTTTAACCGACCCAAGAGGCGAAAAGTATCTTACAAGATCCCTCGAAAGTCGAAAATCATCATCAAATGTCACGTTCAGTCAATCATGTAGCTTCTCGAGCGAGAAGAAAAAAACTACTCAAAGCCACCAAAGGATTTTGGGGCGCCCGTCGAAACATCCTTACTGCTGCTAAACATACCCTCGAAAGAGCATGGAAATATGCTTATCGGGATCGAAAAGCCAAAAAAAGAGCATTTCGAGCTCTGTGGATCGCGAGGATTAATGCAGCAGCTCGATTAGAAGGATTCTCTTATTCTAAGCTCATTCATGCCCTATCTTCTAAAAACATTATTTTGAATAGGAAGGTATTAGCGGATCTGGCTATGAATCATCGTGATGCTTTCAAAGCATTGGTAGCGAAAATTAAATAGAGAGCTTCCCCCTGCATAATGGAATTCATCCATTGGCTTTTGCTCCCCGTGCAAAGGAATTCATTCCGTTGATAGACCGCCTCTTTATCAGGGTTCACCTCAATAAATTGCAGTGCACGAATTACCTGCTTCCCCGCACAATGGAATTCATTCCGTTGCTTTCCACATGCCTATCCATTTTATCCCCACAATAAATAGCTGTTCACCAAACCTATTTCCTAATAGCCTCGACAGGATCCAATCTGGCCGCTTGGTAAGCAGGAATCATACCTGCCAATATCCCCGTGACCACGGAAATACCGACTCCTATCATAATGTTTTTGGCAGAAAGAAACATAGTATATCCAAAAGCTGTAGAAAGAAGTTTTAAAATCAGGTATACTAGGCCCAAACCAATCAAGCCCCCTAAGACACAAAGGATCACAGACTCGATCAAAAACTCAAGTAGTATAAAATATTGACGAGCGCCAAGAGCTTTTTTAATCCCTATGATAT
>JAYSTG010000319.1:0-11373 GCA_043719965.1 Saprospiraceae bacterium
TTTTTTGGGATCTTGGTATTTAAGTTCGCAATCCAATGGCATGAGGTTTGAAGGTTCCGTAACTGTTTATTTCAAAAATACTTTTACTAATCAATTCGAGACAGTTACTTCCTATGCTCTTCAAACGAGTAGCGGTATAAGCACGATGACTCAAAATATATATTCCGCCTCTGGAACTATACATGGTTTTTATGGAAATGTTTTATTTGAAGGAATTGAAGACGATGCTGATTGCCCTTCAACACGTGACCGTCAGGAGTGTAGCACGATATTTTAATAATTAGTATCTTGAATAAACTATTTTTATTTTTATTTTATATCAGCTCTAATTATTCAATAGGGCAAGGAATCACCATATCGGGCTCAATAAAAGATAGAGCCTCTGGGGAATTCTTGCCCTATTCTTATATTCAGAAAGTAGGAACTTCGCGGGGTGAGATGACTAATAATTTGGGGTATTTCAACTTAAAACTGCCTACCGGATTACAACTATTAAAAGTATCGTCCCTCGGGTATGAAGAGGACACCATTAGCCTGATTCTACGAAAAGATACCGTAATTCATTTTTATTTACAAACCAAAAGTTTGCCTGAAGTTACTATTACAGAACAGGCTCCAATCAAAATAGAAGGGGGTAATATTCGATTCACTCCGGAGGCGTTAAAAAATAATATTTTTATTTTAGGCGAACAGGATGTGCTAAAATATTTGCAATTATATAGTGGTGTGTCCCCTGGGGTAGATGGTTCCAATCAATATGGTGTACGAGGAGGAGGTGTAGATCAAAATATGTTATTGGTTGATGGATCCATATTATACAATACTTCACATTTATTTGGATTAATTTCCTCATTGGACCCTAATTCAATAAAATCTGCAACCTTTTACAAAGGCTCCTATCCTGCAGACTTAGGAGGTCGATTATCTTCGATATTAGAAGTCAGTCTAAAAGAAGGCAACCGATATAAGCGCAATCATAAAGTAAGCCTGGGTCTTATCACAGCTTCTGCATTCACAGAGGGGCCTATTAAAAAAGGAGTATCGTCCTATATGTTTAGTTTTCGAACTGCTTTCCCAGGATTATTTACGCAAGGAAGTAAATCTGCTTTTAATTCAAATAAGAAAGATGGGTATTTATCCTTTTTTATGCACGACTTCAATGTGAAGTTAAATACGGATTTAGGGACTAAAAATACTCTTTTCTTTAGCGCATATAGTGGGAATGATCTTTGGTCCAATGGCTTCAGGGAGCCACCGATCATCACGAGATGGAATCTCAATTGGGGGAATCAAATGGCAAGTGTAAAACTTCAGAGTGTCCTGTCCAAATCTACTCATCTAATCACTCAGTTGAATATAAATCGTTTTTATTATTCTAGTAAAATTTCGTCTAATACCATCGATGCACCATCTGCTTCATCATTCACCAATCAATCCAATATAAGTGATTATAAAATAAAATCTATACTTGAAACAAACCTAAATTCTTTTTTGACTATTAATACAGGTGCAGAATATACTCGTAGCCTCATTCGTCCACAAGTAAACTTTATTTTATCGGATAATATAATAAAAGAACCTACAAAAGACGAGGCTAATCATGCCAATCAATTAGCCGCCTTCTTTGCCGGTAAGATTCTGATCAGACCACTTGGAGTATGGACCCTGGGTATACGCATGAATGTACATGAGGTTCAGAATAAAAGATCGCCATATGTTCAATATGAACCTCGTATAAAATGGGATTTTAAGGTTACAAAAAAAGTAAATGTATTTGCTTCTTATATGCGAGTGCATCAGTACTTACATTTAATATCCAATCCTACCGGAGGGTACGTGACTGATGTCTGGGTGCCTGTGACCAACACACTACACCCACAGTCAATGGATGAATATGCAATAGGGACTGAAATTAATTCCGAAAAAAAAATTAAAAACATCAATCTTCAACTATTTTATCGAAATTATGACAAACAGGCATCTTTAAGGTCAGACCTAAATCTCATTAAAGATGACATTTTATCCTGGGAAGACCTACTCGTATTGAATGGAAAAGGCAAGTCTTTTGGAATGGAATCTTCAATCCAATTTAATATCGGAACTTTAAACATAATTTCAAGTTACACTTATAGCAAAAGCCAGCGTAAATTTACCGAAATCAATAAAGGAGGCTGGTATGACCACGATCTGGATAGAAGACATATCTTGAATTCAAATTTTACTTATCGAATGAATAAAAAGTTTGTTGTAAATTCAAATTTTGTATTTAATACCGGGCAACCACTCACTATACCAAAGCAAGCTATTTTCGGTTTAGATCCCAATAAACCTGAATTGAATTATGTCTATACGGAACGTAATAATGCAAGATCCGCTAAATACATCAGATTGGATCTTGGAATTCGAAAAGAAATAACTACTTCAAAAAACAACAGTAAAGAATGGACCCTAGGTATCTATAATGTGCTGTTGCAAAAAAATGTATTTGTAGTGGACTATACTAATAGATACAGATTTGATGATGTCATAACAAGGAAAAATCCATATTTTTTAAATGAAAAGAAAGTTAGATCATATTTATTATTTATTCCTGGCTTATCCTTTGCTTATGCCTGGTAGGGTTCACTTGTGGTGTTTTGTTTCTATTTTCTTTTTGCATCTGTCGTGCTCAAAGGACTTCAATCCTGATTTTAAAGACGAACCCGAACAATTAGTTGTTTTTGCCGAATGGGATGTTCTTAAAGGATTGACCGCTCATTTGTCTAAAACAGCCTCGACTAAAAATAAGGTCTATGTCAATGATTTGAAAATTTCAGATGGCGAAGTGTTTTTGAAAGATTCAAATACCAATATTACGATCAAAATTCCACATAAATCTGATGGAACGTATTTTTTAAAGACAAGTCCTATCTTAAATCATACTTACTCTTTGGAAGTGAGGAGAAATGACCTACGAGCTTATAGCAAAAATATTGAAGTTCCTCATTTACCAAATGACCTCCAATTAAAAAGGACTCTGACTGAACGTGATACTACTACGAATCGTCTTTTAAATATGCAGTATGAGCTTTCTTTTACAGCTGCAAATACTGATCAATATTATGAAATAATAGAGTTTAAAAATCAAATTCAATTGGGCTCACTAGTACCTAATAACTTTTTTTGTAAAACAAATAAAATTAATTTAATAAATACAATTTGTAGCCAGGGTCAACACCTCCAATTGAATTTTGGAAATGAATATTTAAGCTTACTGTATATTAAGGGTTACGAGCCACATCATGGGAGTTATTTTACAAATGTAAGTACAGTATCTGAATCTTATTACAAATATTTACTTTCAATATTGGAACCCGAGCCGATAGAAAAACTTTTTTTACACCCAACCCAGACCTATACGAATATTGAAGGAGGCTTTGGTGTTTTTTATATTAGAAATGGTATAGTGGATACGATATCCATAGATTAACAAAATTACTCTGAGATCAAACACATGCCATGAAGATCTTTACATTCCCCGATCCACTTCCTTCAAGAAACTGATCACCCCGTTGAAATATACCTCTTGATCATCCCACATGGCCATATGACTACCATTAGGGCACAATAAAAATTTACCTTTAGGCAATTGAGTTGACATCCACTTCATATGTTCCGGATCCATAGTATCATGGGTCGCACCGATCGTCAAAGTAGGTACAGTGATCTTCGGTAAGTCCTTGGATCGATCCCATGTTTCTAATCTACCACTGATGCCAAACTCTGATGGTCCTTGCATCAGCACATAGATGGCGCTGTTCATATGAGCGAAGCTTCTATTGACAGGATCGGGCCATACCGGTAATCGGCATAGATGATGTTGATAAAAATGGGGCATTAGCAGTTCCATATATCTTGGATGCGTATACATGCCTTTGGATTCTAATAGCATGACTGAATCCAACACGGTTTTATCCATTTGTTTGGCGAGCACATCTGCTGCATATCGATCATAAGCTATACAATCAGACATCATATTGGAAATGATCAATCCCTTAAGATGTTGTTGATATTTTAAAGCGTACTCTGTAGCCAGGATACCACCCCAACTATGACCTAGCAAATAAAAATTGTCCTTGTTCAATCCCAAAGCTTGACGCACCTGCTCCACCTCCTCTACAAATCGCTCCGTAGTCCACAAAGCGCTGTCTGAAGGCTGATCTGAGTAATGTGATCCCAACTGATCATATAATATAAATTCGATGCCTTCCCGTGGGAAGAAGCTTTCTGCGCATTCCCAATATTCATGAGTACCGGCAGGGCCGCCATGTAACAGTAAAACCTTGATTTTGGGATTGTCGCCCATTGATTTGGTCCACACCTTAAAATCTCCTTTTGGAGTATGGATGGGAATCATTTGCACACCCCCAGATTGCACCCCCGTCGTCTTCTTTTTATGATACTGATTGAGCGAAATCGAAGGCACACTGCTTCGCGGTTGACATCTAAAAAATACCAGGGAAATGCCCATCATTAGTGTGACTGAGATATAAATATGCTTTATGGATTTCATATATATCAAATATAATACAAAAGCTCAGGACTTAGGTAATGGGTAGGCTTTTGAACCACATAGCATCATAGGCACATAGAATAACACAAAGATAAATGCGGGTAATAATAAAAACTATGTGAGCGCCTATGCATCCCTGCCCGTCCCGTTAGGCGGGTATGATCCTATGTGGTTCATTTTTACGGTATTAGTCCTCATGGCTTTCCATTTTGAACCACATAGCATCATAGGCACATAGAAGAACACAAAGATAAATGCGGGTAATAATAAAAACTATGTGAGCACCTATGCATCCCTGCCCGTCCCGTTAGGCGGGTATGATCCTATGTGGTTCATTTTTCTCGTCATTGCGAGATATCATTGCCGAAATACCGCGTATGTAGTCATCCTTTACTACCTTTATAATATATGAGAAACGGTATAAGTCCTCATGGCTTTCCATTTTGAACCACATAGCATCATAGGCACATAGAATAACACAAAAATAATATGCGGGTAACTAAAAAATATTTAAACGAACTTACTTATGAAGTTATTGGTTGTGCGATAGAAGTACATAAACATCTTGGCCCGGGTTTACTGGAAAGCATTTATGAGAAATGTTTTTTGAGGGAATTGGCATTAAGGGGAATAGCGTATAAGAACCAGATTTGGGTACCGCTGGAATACAAAGGCCTGGAACTTGATACAGAATTGAGGTTAGATGTACTGGTGGAAGATATTCTTTGTGTAGAATTGAAAGCACAAGAAGGTCTTTTGCCAATACATGATGCAATCTTGCTTTCTTATATGCAAATGTTGCAGAAGCCAAAAGGAATTCTAATAAATTTTCATTGTGTAAATATTTTTAAAGAAGGACAGAAAACCCTTGTAAACGGCCTGTTTTCATTATTACCCGATGAATAAAAAACTATGTGAGCGCCTATGCATCCCTGCCCGTCCCGTTAGGCGGGTATGATCCTATGTGGTTCATTTTTACGGTCAAAGCGAGATATGAATTGCCGAAATACCGCGTATGCTGTCATCCTTTACTAACTTTATATTAATATGTGAAGTGGTATTAGTCCTCATGGCTATCCATTTTGAACCACATAGCATCATGGGCACATAGAAGAACACAAAGATAAATGCGGGTAATAATAAAAACTATGTGAGCGCTTATGCATCCCTGCCCGTCCCGTTAGGCGGGTATGATCCTATGTGGTTCAATTTTCCGGTCAATTCTTATGTTTTGCAGCACCTCAAAATAAGATTTAGCCATGCTTCTGGTTAAATTCAAGTTAAACAATCCCGTACCGGCTCCTTCCATGCTTTGGTAGCGTTGGTACATATGAATTATTAGAAGTATTTTGTCGTCGTATATGCCACTGAGATATTTTATGCTATTTATTTGCTCTTGTCTAGGAGCTACGGCTTTGGCGCAAGGTTTTGCTGATAGTAATCTAGTCCAATTTAGTGGTATGGTCGTCACTGATAAGATCAATGAACCATTGCCCATACCTTATGCCCATATAGGTGTAGAAAAAACTCGAAGAGGTACTTATGCAGATCGCAATGGATTTTTCTCAATGGTAGTACAAAAAGGTGAACGATTGGTGTTTTCTGCAGTAGGATTTAAGAATGCTTATTATGATGTGCCGACGGAGTTGAGTGATCATCGATATTCGATATTTCAGATTATGTATACTGACACGCTTACTCTTCCCGAGACAGTTATCTATCCCTGGCCAAGTAAAGAAAACTTTAAGTTGGAGTTTTTAGCCCTGGATGTATCCGATAAAATGCGAGATATTGCCACTAAGAATCTGGCCGATAATGTGATGGCCAATTTACAAAAGTCATTGCCTCGTGATGGAGGCGAAAACTACAGCTACTATCAAAAACAACTGGTCCAAAGTTATTATTACGCAGGACAATACAAACCCATGAATCTATTTAATGTCGTAGCCTGGAAAAAATTCTTCGATGCCTGGAAAAAAGGTGATTTTAAGAAGAAGAAAGATAAGGAAGAGTAGAGGGTTATTTTTTTTGTAGTTTTTTTTGCCTTAAGGCGAAAAGGCAAGCTCTCAATTTTGTGGCGAGCTTACTTCATAGCTTGCAGCTTGAGCATCTTTCTGCAGGCTGATTTTTGAACGTAATAAATGTATATTCACTTGGGTTATTATTTTTTGGGACACTTGATGAACAAGTAGCTCTACACCAAATCTAATTCCATTAGATTCGTCGATAAGTAAAATAATTTAACATTTAAGTATAGTTTTTAAAAATAAATTTGCTTCATGCAAATGTTAAATATATATTTGACATACTAAAAACAAAAGTCCTTAAGTTTAAACAATATACCCTTAGTTCTAAAAGGCATTCAAAAAGAGTCAATTAAAGTAAAAGTACTTTATAAGCGAAAGCTATCACATCGAGAAGAAAAGGATCCATTTTTTCAATGTGATGATACCCATTATTTTTTAAACTTTTTAAATTCATTTTTTATGGGTGTGTGGCAAATTTCCCTACAATGCGCTTTAAATAAGTTGTTTCTAGCCATCAAAATGGGAAATCTGCCATACACCCTTTTTTATGGTTCGTAAACAATTTTTAAAAGTCATCTCACTAGCAGTGTTTTTGACATTTTTCTTAGCTAGTATTTATGGAAATACTTCCCGAAATTTCATGGCTATGTTAAGGGAATATTGGTACGCTGGAAGTACTTCCTGCGGGTCCGGCTATATGTTCAAGGCATATTCTCCGCTTACGGATGAAGAAACTTTAGAAATGCATGATTATTTTGAAGCAGTATTATGTGGCTGAACGTTTTATTAGATAATGCCAGCGGGTGACTTCAGTTACCCGCTTTTTCAAATTGAATAATATATGAAGTATTTCTTGTTTGGATTTATTTTGTTGTTTCCTTTATTTACTGAGGCTCAAAATATGAGCTTTACGCATCTAGCTTCGTATGATTACCAATTTATTCGAGACACACTGAAGTCAGGTGATAAGAAAAAGACTACTATGCTTCTGTTTTTGGGAAAAGAAAGTAGTTTTTTTCAAAGTGAAATATCTTTTCGACGCGATACGGCTTTAAAAAGAACTGGTGATGTGGAATTAGTTAAAGCGACTTATGGCCCATCTCTCGTTTCTTTCTGCGTAATAAAAGCATATCGTGATCATATAGTCAGGTTTTATCGGTCTAAGAATAGTGTCATAAAAAACGAAAGCCGTACTGATCAATTCCATTGGCAAATCAATGTCTCTATGAAAAAGAAAATAGCAGGGTACGCTTGTAATATGGCTACATTGAAATTTGCAGGAAGAAACTACATTGCTTGGTTTTCTTCGGAATTGCCTTTTAGGGATGGGCCTTATAAGTTTTGCAATCTTCCCGGATTAATATTAGAAATTTATGATGAGCAAGACCATCATCATTTTACTTTCCATGGTTTCCAGGCCAATCCATATGACTACTCTTTTAAAGAAGATCCGAGAGTGAAAGAGATATCTATGGAAAAAATGAATTATTATGAACAGAATCCAGAAGCTTTATTTAGTTTAATGGGAATTTCTAATGTTACGTCTGATGGAAAACCGATAGATAATAAGCCAATAGCTCGCAATCTAATCGAGAAACTTTAATAGAATAAAATTGGATAAATTAATGAGTTGAAATATCTTTAGATGGGAAGATACCTCACAATGATTATATGGTTGTTTTTAGCATCGACATCCTTTGCACAGCACTATTACCAGACCAAAGGACTCTTAGTTAGTGAAGACAATAAAGCATTGCCTGATATCATGGTCTTTCTGTTAGACATGGATTCGAGTATTCTGGAGTATTCTTTTAGTGATCAAGAAGGAGCTTTCGTGTTGAAATATATTGGATGGAATGACTCCTTATTACTTTGCTGCAAAAGTATAAGTCATCGGCACTATCAAAAAATTATTCACCCTGGCACTCTAAACCTGAATATTACTCTTGTGGAAGAATCCATCGTGCTGCGAGAAGTCAAAATAAAAGCAGAGTCCATTATCCGGAAAAAAGACACCATCGAAATCAATGTGGCTTCACTGGTGGAAAAAAATGACAGAACCATAGGAGATGTGCTCAAAAAAATACCAGGTATAGAGATTCTAGGGAGTGGTAAAATACTCTACAAAGATGAGCCTATTATTGGCTATACGGTGGAGGGTATGGATGCTACAAATGGACGATATCAAATTATCAATAATAATCTTCCTCCACAAGATATATCGACCATTCAAATCTTAGAGCAAAATCAGCCAATAAAAGTGTTGGAAAATGTGGTACCATCTGATCAGGCAGTTATAAATCTAAAACTCAAAAATAAATTTACTTATACTGGTATGGTGCAAACAGCAGCGGGTGCTACACCCTTACTCTATCAGAGTCAGGTTACGCCATTAGTGTTCACTCCAAAGCGGCAGGCCTTGATCCAGCTCTCGGCCAATGATATTGCTCAGGACCTTTCAAATGTCTTAGCATCGAATAACTTTAATAAGAATCTTGGCCTCATAGAGTTAGTAGGACAAGAAACCAAATGGTTTGACCTTCAGAGGCTACAGACTTCTTCTTTTTCATCGGAAAGGTGGCTTGACAATCGAAGTGAAGTAGCATCTATTAATTTGCTTCAGAAGATGCGATCTGAGGTTCAGTATAAGGTACATATTGGCTATTACCATGACCATGTAGGTCAAAATGGCTTACAGCGCACTTCATATCTCCTGCCTTCTGGCCTTATCCATTTCGATGAATCTGTAAAAAATCGGTTTGGCAAGGAGTATTTACAAGGATCTTTTACCTTAGTAAAAAATGTACCCAAAAGTTATATCTCGAATACCCTCTTTATGCGCAATAATAAGTCACATGATGTTGGAGTCCTCTCACTTAATAATAATTCCTATAAGCAGAATATTTCCACCCAAAATCCTAATCTGACAAATGACTTTTTTTGGATATTTCCTATTGGAAAGCAGATAGTACAATTTAGATCTAAAACGGATTACCATAGCCTAGAGGGAGTTTTTACAGTAGATCCATCTTTTTTTATGGCTGGAAAAAGGCAACTCGTCCAGCAGGATCTTAATACAAATAGTTTCAATAGTAAAAATGAATTATTTTGGACAAAAAAATATACAGGACTTACCCTGGAGTCGTCAATAGGTATAGATTTAGGGACAGAGAGATTATTCTCCCAATTAGGTCAAGGCATATTAGGCAGTGATTCAAGCTCATTCACTAATAAAATAAAAACAGAGACCTATGATGTTTTTACTAAACTTATTGCAAGGTACAAAACGGATCATTGGAATATAACCTCCACGCTTCCATTTGTTTACTATAAGACTAACCTGAGCGAAGTATCATCAGCAACAAAGAACAGATTTTCACTTATTACCTTAGAACCAACCGTCTCTGTCCATCGGATACTTTCGCCAGATTGGTCTGTATCTGCAGAAGGTGAAATAAACAATCGGATTGGTCGCATCGAAGATGCATTTACTGGATTTATTTTGACAGACTATAGAAATTTTGAGCGAAAATCAGGCATTTTACCACGCACAAAGGGTATGAGGGGAGAACTTAGTCTCATCTATCAGAATTTCAGTTCGTTTACTTACGGCATTATTAATTATCATATAAACTCTGATAAGCACAATACACTTTCGCAATGGAACTTTGAAGATGGTCTTGCTTCCCAGCGTTTGATTCCTATTAATAATTACAGCAGTCGAAAGCAGCTTTCTATGGACTTTAAGCAAAAGCTTATTAGGCTACAAACAGGGTTTGATCTAGGCCTAAATCATTTAGTTTCAAAATACAATCTTTCTGTTGCCGGCGAGAACACGCCATACTATTCGTCGACTAAGTCTATTTCTTTTTCATTTCATAACAACAGCCTTTCCTGGCTGGAACTATCAGCTAGGTCAGGTTTTTCCTGGTCTCGAATTAGTGTAAACAACAAAGGATTTAATAATATCAGTGATCGAAGGCTCAATGTCCGAGTAATTTTTTTGTTATCAGATAATTATCAAATCAAAATTCATCAGGACTATTACAATTCATCGGTATTATCTTCTTCTGTTCGTTCATTTATGGATATCATCTTGAGACATTCGGTTCTGACTAAGAAAATTGATATTGACCTGATATGCACCAACCTTTTTAATGCTCAAACTATGAGCTATGGGATGTATTCAAACCTATATTCTCAGGAAACTTCTTTTCAGATGCGACCCAGACAGATATTATTGAGATTAGGGCTATCTTTATCGAGAGTACCTAAGTAAAGTAAAATGACGCTGTGCTGTAGTGCAGCCCAATCCGTATCGATCAACGATCCTTTAATCAGAAAATGAATAATTTTGATTTATTCAAGATGGAATACGAAGCCGATTGTCGTCGACCAATTGGAGTAAAAAAGCAATAATGATAAATCCTGATGATCTATGGATAGGAGATTGGTTGGTCGTTCAACCTTCAGGTTTAAAAGGACAGTTTCATGGCATCGGAGATGAAGGCAAGATCATTTTAAAAACAAAAGATAATACACTGCACAGTTATTGCGCCTCTGATGTTTCGATTACGGAAGAGGATACAACTCCCACCGTCGAGGTATTATCACCTCAAAATGTTGAAAAAAAGATCAGGCAGGATCAGGTCAGTTTTGGTGATTCCATTGATTTGCATTATGAAGTTTTGATTCACGCCAAGATCAAGCTTTACGACGATGTAGGCCATTTCTGCCAGTTGGAGAAGCCCTCGGCTTTTAACGCTGATTTGCGCGAGTTCCTCGCGCGCGTCG
>JAYSTG010000320.1:0-3996 GCA_043719965.1 Saprospiraceae bacterium
TTAGTAGCCTACATGCAAGAGAATCAAGCCATTACAATCAAAACAAATGAATACAAATCGGCCTTAGTACCTTCTATAATAAGTGTAGAGGACAATAGAGTCTATGTGGGAGAAGAAGCGAGGGTACGATTGATCACCCATCCTGCCCAAACAGTATATTCCGTAAAAAGGCTTATGGGTAAAAGCTTGAAGGATGTATCAGTCCTACAATCTTATTTTAGCTATGATCTTAAATTGGATGATCCTGATGCATTAGTGCGAATCAAAATTGGAGAACGCCATTTCACGCCTATAGAATTAAGTGCAGAGATCCTCAAACAATTAAAGCGAATGGCTGAATTATATTTGAAAAAAAATGTAACCCAAGCTGTCATTACTGTTCCAGCTTATTTTAATGATACACAACGACAAGCCACGCGAGACGCTGGCAAGTTAGCCGGACTAGATATACTGCGAATAGTCAATGAACCCACCGCAGCAAGTATGGCTTATGGCCTAGGTCTGGCCGATGGAACGAATGAAATCGTTGCTGTCTACGATTTTGGAGGTGGCAC
Organism: Saprospiraceae bacterium; assembly: GCA_043719965.1. GTDB lineage: Bacteria > Bacteroidota > Bacteroidia > Chitinophagales > Saprospiraceae > JADJLQ01. Next base: position 555 of record JAYSTG010000320.1, read on the forward strand.
CTTTGACATTTCCATTTTGCATATTCAAGATGGCGTCTTCGAAGTGTTATCTACCCATGGTGATACTTTTTTAGGAGGTGATGATCTCGATCAGGCTATCATGGATCATTGGATATCAGCATATGGGTTGGATCGTGAGACTTTGCTCAGAGATAGAAGCAAGACTCAGTCTCTCCGCTTGCTCGCCGAATCTTGCAAAAAAGTATTATCTAATGAATTAATCTTCAGTGCGGCATGGTCAGGATACCAGCTATCGATGACACGAGAAAAATTTGAAATTCTGATTTCTCCTATCATTCAAAAAACGATGGCTTGCTGCGCGAAAGCATTAAAAGATGCAGGGCTTACTGCCAATGATATCTTCAAAGTCATTATGGTCGGTGGATCTACTAGAGTGCCATCTGTTCAAAGCAAGGTGCAATCATTTTTTGGAAATAAATTATACAACGAACTTAATCCTGATGAAGTAGTAGCACTTGGTGCTGCAGTGCAAGCCAATATACTTGCAGGCAAAGATCAAAGGTTTTTGCTCTTGGATGTGACCCCTTTATCGTTGGGTATAGAGACCGTAGGCGGACTGATGGATGTCATTCTTCCTCGAAATTCAAAGATCCCTTCCAAAGTAGGCCGCCAGTATACCACTTCAGTAGATGGACAAGTCAATCTCAAAATAAGTGTCTATCAGGGGGAACGTGATCTGGTCATGCATAATAGAAAATTAGGCGAATTTATACTTGGAGGTATACCACCCATGCCTGCCGGCCTGCCGAAGATTGAAATCCAATTTCTAATCAATGCAGATGGCATTCTTACCGTGAAAGCAAAGGAATTGAGATCAGGTATAGAGACTGCGATCGAAGTAAAATCTCAATATGGCTTATCTGAAACTGAGATGGCGCAAATGCTCTTAGAGTCTGTAAAATATGCCAAACAAGACATGCAAGTCAAAGCGTTGCAAGAAGCTATCAATGAAGGCAATGGAATTTTAGTAGCTACCGATCGGTTTTTGAATCAAAACGAAATCCACTTGTCAGACGATGAAAAATCAAAAATAACAGTATGTAAAGAAGCGATCAAAGCTGCTATCACCTCGGAAGATAAAGATGCTATTTTAGCGGGTATAGAATCCCTGAATCAATACGCTGCACCTATAGCGCATCGAATGATGGATATCAATATTGGCAGGGCATTGCAAGGTACTAAAGCAATCCTATGAAAAGTGTTTCATGGAAGATAATTGTTATAGTGCTGATGCCTCTGTTTGCCATTGGACAAGTCACCGGTCTACGAAGAGAACTTAATGACTTGATACGATATGAGACGAATATAGATTATGCTGAGACTCCGGGGTTTATCGTAGGGATGATCGATGAAGACACTTCTTTTATATTTTCCTTTGGCAAAAAATCCCTGGAAGACGAAACATTGATCCGCAAAGATGATGTCTTTGAATATGGAGGAGCCACCAAAGTATTTACTACCCTGCTCTTACAGTTAGTTCGAGATGAATACAAGATTGATCTTCATCAGTCCATTAATGCCTATCTACCTGTACAAAACCCGAGTTTTGATTCGTGCACTATTTTTAAATTATTGACGCATACCGCTGGCTTACCTAAATATCCTCCCGGATGGGGACTCAAAGAAAAAGATGCTCAAGATCCATTTGGTTTTTTTAATCGTTTAGACTTAGAAGATTTTTTTAAAACGTATACACAACTTCCCTATTGCAACGAATATTTATATAGCCATTTAAATTATGCACTCATCGAATGGTTGCTCGAGTATCGTACCGGTCAGCAGTACAATGAACTGATCACAAAATATATTCATCCTTACTTCAACGTTTCTACAGAATGGATCCCTACCATACCAGGATATAATCTCCACAAGCAACCCGTAAAATCCTGGTCTTATAAAACATTTGCAGGCGCTCTGGGCATGAGAGGATCTTTGGTAGAATTAATGAATCTTTGTCATCATTTTTTATACAATAAAAGACCTGCCTTTCGTCAAATGATGGATGCGATACCCACTTCCATAAGAAAAAATGAAGGCTGGGTGTCGATGGGATGGCAGGTAATTCCTATACCTAAAAATCGATTTATCTATTCACAAAATGGCCGCACTGAAGGGCATCATACCTTTATCGGCATCATACCTGAGACCAGAACAGCAGTGGTCATATTAGCTAATTCTGCTGCTGGCAGCGATCTATTGGGTCTGGCAATCTTAAGAATGATGAATCGAAATTGGAAAAGAAAATAATACCTTTATTTTTTTATTTATTGTAGATGAAAAAAAATACTATCAAGGATCTGTCTGAATTAAAATTAGTGTTTTCAACTAATCCTGATCAAGTGCCATCAAAAGAATCCGAAGAAGAAGAGGAAAGTCTCGAGCTGTCGACTACTCTACCCTATTCAAAACAGTCTTTGTGCATCACACTAGATAAAAAACATAGGGCTGGCAAAGAAGTCACCCTGATCGAAGGCTTTGAGATGAATCTTCAGGCACTGGAAGAGATGGCTAAAAAACTTAAATCACAGTGTGGCATAGGTGGTAGTGTAGTAGATAATATCATATTATTACAAGGGGATCAACGAAAAAAATTACCAGCTGTACTGCAGAAAATCGGATTTAAAAAAATACGAGTAATATAAAACATAATTAAATGAAATATTTTATTACAGGAGCAACAGGTTTTGTGGGTCAATATCTTACAAAATTATTGATCCAAAAAGGACATGAAGTCATCGCTCTGGTACGCACTCCGTCCAAAGTTACAGACCTCCTTGCTTTTGGAGTCAAGCTGGCACAAGGTGATGTTACTGAAAAAGAAAGTATGCGCCTTCCGATGACCGGAGTAGACGGAGTATTTCATGTCGCAGGATGGTACAAATTAGGCACCAAAGACAAATCTGAAGGAATAAAAATAAATATCGATGGCAATCGGAATGTACTTGAGCTGATGGAAGAACTCAAGATCCCAAAAGGAGTTTACACCAGCACCTTAGCTGTCAACTCGGATACTCATGGCGTGCGAGTGGATGAAAATTATCATTATTCTGGGCCTCACTTGAGTGAATACGATCGCACAAAAGCTGTGACTCATCAAGTAGCTCTTGAGAAAATTAAAGCAGGTCTACCTCTTGTAATTGTCATGCCAGGCGTGATATACGGACCTGGTGATACGAGTTCATTACGAGTTGCTATTTTAAAATTATTAAAAGGTCAATTGCCTGCCTTGCCGGATACCACAGCTTATGCATGGGCTCATGTAGAAGATATAGCTCAAGCACATTGGTTAGCTATGGATCAAGGCAAACTCGGTGAATCTTATATAAAGGTAATTATTACTAATCCTTTGGGTATAAAACTAATGGAAAATCAATATAATAATATTACCAAACGAGATGAGATTACTATGAATTTAACAAGA
>JAYSTG010000033.1:0-2268 GCA_043719965.1 Saprospiraceae bacterium
CTTTTATGGCCATCAATATGCATTCGATAAAGCGCCATCCAGGATCATTGGAAGTATAGGATTGGCGTTTTAATTATTCCCTAATCTACTTTGATGAGCTTGATGGTTTCAATTCCTTGGGCTGTTTTTAATAGACCATAATAGATGCCTACAGGCTGTAATTCTTTACTGGATAAATAGATTTTTGTTTCAGGTTGACCAGAAAATAACTTGATTTGTTTGATTACCCTTCCTTGAATATCTATGATATGCAACTCCCCTCCTTGCTGCAAGGGTAATTTTATAGTAAAAGTAATTTGATCAGAAAATGGATTTGGCGTGGCGAAAAATCGATGGTCTTTATCATCAGCTATTATTCGGGCTCCAACATCTACTTGGTTCCTAGGGTCAGTCATTGGATTATAAAGAATTGGTTGACTCAAGCGTTGCAATCCATTGTTATTCAAAGTATTTTTACATACATCCCCTACTCCATCTTCCAGTCGAAATACTACTTTACAAAAATCCTTGTTACCAACTATATCTGACACCCAAATCTTGAACTCTAAGATTTGCCCTAGGCCATTCGGTATGTCCTTGCAAGTCAAGGTAAGACTACTATCTACTAAAAATTCAGAAAATGAAAATTTCAAATTTAAAGCTGCACTACAATTATCAGTGCTCCCTGCATTAAAATCTTTGGCCCATATATTCACCGCTCCAGACGAAGGCATGACTACAGTACTTAGATCCGAAAAACAATATGGTGTAGGTCTTTTACAATCTTGAACTTCCAATCTGCTAATTGCAATAGAGTTATTGCCGCACCCGTCTTCTATGTTCAAACACAATAGATGCTTACCGATCGGTAGTGTTTCTATTGTAATCGATTCGAATGCGATATTGAGCTTCGCATCTGCATTTGATAGATTAGTATTTTTCCCATCATATCCTTCGGCATTTAAATCTATGAATGAATGTATTACTTTAAGGTTAGATCCCAATCCACAGGCATCATGCACTTTAAACGGAATATGATTTCTGGCGGTAGTACATGATGAAGATGAAATGCATAACGTAGTGTCCCTTAAGCTGATGCGAGGGATAGTGGTATCGATTACTTTAATGATCTGTGTGTATTGCATAAATCCATCGCCATTATCCTTGAGCTGCCGCGGTATACAGTATCTTGATGATTTATCGGCTGTCACCGAATCATTCACGATTACATCAGGTTTAGAAGGAAGATGAGGTCCTTGATTTTGCCATATACATTCATCCAACACTGTCCATGTCCTTATTATTTTAAAACATGTGGTTGATACAATGTCAAATCGTTGATCTTCGTACCGTACACTCAGTCGCTCGCATTCATCATCGGTCCATTGAGGTCTCAAATCAACAAGAGTTGGTAAAGACGGCAGATCATGACAATGCAGTGTGATATCTTCTGGAAAGGTCACTTCAAAGTCAGATCTATGTTTTACAATAATTTTTTGACTTACAGATACTTCATTTTTACATTTATCTTGAACGGTCCATGATCTGGAATACCAGCCTTCGCCGCAAGTATTTAAAAATTTTTCATTTTTAACTATCAATGCAATGTCTAACATACAATTATCCCAAATGGCAAATGAGTCATTAAGCCTTGGTGTGCCTTGTTGATAAATGGTAGGTCTCCAAAAAAGGGACTCGATAGAACTCAGTTTACCATCAAATCGATCTTCACAAAGCCATCTATGGCAATATATCGGACTCCAACTATTGATAGCACAATTGTTCAAACTATCATGATCAGATATTGGGTGAACTGTAGATCCTAAGTTGCATCCATAATACCCAAAGGAATACCCATAAGCATCTTTTGCATCATTTAATTGGGCATCGTTTTCTTTTATACACTCGATTTCGAGGTAGGGTTTTCCGTCAGGAGCGAGACAAGTGAAATCGGTGACCATAGATTGAGGATCTATAGTGTGACTACAAATTTCATCTGCCTGCCCTACGGATGCTCCATCGCAATACACGATAAGATCTCTAGGCTTTTGTGCAACAGGAAGTGTTTTGTCTTGAACATTGACCTCCAACATGCAATCTTGATATAACGCACCAGGGCAACCATTGAATCCTAGATCAATAACATCCAGTACATTGTGTTGACACGTAGTGATTATATTCCCATAACCAAGATAATTAATATTAGGGTCGAATCCCACTTGAGGTGCATACCTTTTTCTTAAACTATCCAGGCAATGTAAGGACGGCGCTGTAATGGGATTGATCTTA
>JAYSTG010000321.1:0-1579 GCA_043719965.1 Saprospiraceae bacterium
CCATTCGTATAGTTGACTACAGGTGGGGGAGGAGTAGGAGGAATAGTCAATAATTTTGTGAGAATTCCATCGAGCGTGGCTGGTTGTTGATAAGCTGATAGATCATAATCGGTGACCCCTATCAGCACACGACGAAGTAGATGTTTTAACGCAGCATTATCCAATGGTCCTTGATAAGGCTCCATACCTAAAACCAAGAGATCTGAAAGATTGGCCATGGGATCTGTTAAAGGACTAGCCATAATGTTCAAAGTAGAATTAGTATGCATGTGAATGATTTTAATCTTGGTATCTAACTTAAAATTAATGTAAGTTATTGAGTCAAACTCAATTTTTTCGACAAATATTATGTCCTGGACTATGAATTGATCTTTGGTAGGATTAAAAAAATCTACATAAATATTTAGTTATTGATGATGATAGCTATATTAGCACCGAATATTGATTAAAACCATTAATGTATGATTAACAAGACTCTCTTCAATTTAGTGCTTTTTTTAGTACTAAATGTACAAACCTTTGCGCAAACCCGGCAAATAACTGGGACCGTAAAGGATGCTACTGGCACGGAACTTCCGGGCGTAAGTATAAATGTTAAAAATACTACTTTAGGTACTATTACTGATATCGATGGTAAGTTTTCATTGACTGGAGTCGATGAAAATACGGTCTTGATATTTAATTACATCGGATTTGTAGATCAGGAAATTACGATAGGAAAAGCCACCAGTTTAGATGTAAATATGGCAGAGGATGTCAAATCACTTTCTGAAGTAGTGGTCACTGGATATGGTACTCAAAAGAAAAGTCAAGTGACAGGTGCCATCGCATCTTTATCTGCAAAAGAAATTTCTGAACTTCCTATTACCAACCTTGCTCAGGCACTTACAGGTCGGGCTACTGGAGTAAACGTAACGCAATCAGGTTCTAAGCCAGGTTCTGTGCCCAAAATATTGATCCGCGGTCGTCGTTCGTTTAATGCGGGTAATGATCCATTGTACGTAGTCGATGGTATACCACTTGCTGCCGGATATGAAGATATTAACCCAAATGACATTCAGTCAATGGAAGTATTGAAAGACGCAACAGCCACTGCCATCTATGGAGCTAGAGGTGCCAATGGTGTTATACTCGTAACAACTAAAAGAGGCTCTGCTAAAAAAGGTAAGACTACAGTCACTTTAGATACCTATGCGGGTCGATCTGATGCTTTAGACAAGATAGAGTTATTTTCTGGGCCTGAGTTTGCAGAATATGTAAGGGAAGCATATAGGACTACAGGTCAGTACAACGATGCTTCAGGTAAACCAGTGCCGACAGGTGTAGCAGATGCAGCGGCAGATGCTAAAGTAGCTGTATTGGGAGGAGACCCTGCAGTAGCAGCAGGTATCGCAGCCAATCGCGACAATAACTATCAAGACCTTTTATTGAAACCTGGATTAATGCAAAATCATACTATCGGTGTGCAAGGTGGTAATGATAAAACGGCTTTCTATATTTCTGCCGGTTTGTTCCAAGATAAAGGTATTACTGAGGGTTTGGATTATACCAGATATTCGCTCAGAGCCAATATTGATCA
>JAYSTG010000322.1:0-1575 GCA_043719965.1 Saprospiraceae bacterium
GGCTATCTTCAAGGTTTCATAGTCGGTAATTCGTCTACCATCAATCATTTTAGTTTCGATACCTAATTTTATCGATAGATCGGTAGCTATCTTGCCGCCACCATGAATAAGAATTTTTCGCTCCGGAAGGCTATTGAGTTTTTGCAAAAAACTGATCGTGTCTTCATGTCGATCTAAAACATTTCCACCAATCTTTACGATTAATAAGGACTCGGGTTCATTCATATCGTTGTTAAAGCTTATAATTCCAAATGTAGCGAGTAACCTTTTGTTTTTATAGCCTCCTAATGATTACTTAGTTATTTCAAAAAGATATCTCCCAGATCCAACGGATATTTTTAAAGGATTATTGGCCAAGATTTTAAATTGGCTTTGAGATTTGAGGGATTGGCCATTGAATAAAACATGGTCGGAATCACCTATCGGAAATATGATCGTGGATTCTGTATTACCGGGTATTTCTACATTTAATTTCAGCGTGCCGTTCGATCTTTCCCATCCAGACAAAATCTGGCCATATGGCGTGACCGTGCTGGACTTGGCATAAGTCAATTGATCAGTAAGGACTGGGGCAATAATGCTTTTTTTATAGCCGGGAGCAGCGGTCTCTATACCGCATACGACCCGATACATCCAATCTCCGATAGCACCGTACGCATAATGATTAAAGGAGTTCATAGAAGCTGTTTGAAAGGTGCTATCTGGTTTGATACCATCCCAGCGCTCCCAGATGGTTGTAGCACCCATTTTGACCGGATAGAGCCAAGCAGGATAGGTATCTTGTAATAATAATTTGTAGGCAACATCTGAATAGCCAAATCTAGAGAGGACATGGCAGATATAAGGAGTACCCAAAAATCCAGTAGTAATGTGATAATTATAGGATATGATATTCTGCGCTAATCGATTAGCAGCCTCCTGACGGTGTATCTCCGGCAACATATCAAAATTGAGTGCGAGTACATAAGCTGTCTGGGTATTGGAGATCATCCGACCTGATCCGGTCACATATTCCTTATTGAATGCAGCTTTTACTTTGCTTAGCAGCGTATTATAATAAGCTACATCTTGTGGCAGGCCAAGTACCTGAGCGGTTTGTTTCATCAATTGTACTGAGTGCGCATAAAAACATTGTGCAATCAGATATTTATCTGTCACGGCTGATTTTCCATCCCGATCATCTGCTATGCTAAAAAATAACCAGTCGCCGAAATGAAATCCTCTATTCCACAGGTTATTTACGCTGCTATCCTCCATATACTTCACCCACTTTTTCATACTGGGATATTGCCTGGCCAGAATGGCGGTATCGCCATAGATTTCATACATATTCCAAGGTATGATGGTGGCTGCATCAGCCCATCCGGTAGAAGAAGCTGCTTGAGGACTCAAGGCATTAGGGATTACGAAGGGTACCCCACCATTTGGATTTTGATCAGCAGCCAGATCTTGAAGCCATTTGGCAAAAAAGTTTTGCACTCCAAAATTGTAGGCAGCAGTTCGTGCAAAAGCTTGCGCATCACCAGTCCACCCTAATCGTTCATCACGCTGAGGGCAATCTGTAGGCACATCTAC
>JAYSTG010000323.1:0-1574 GCA_043719965.1 Saprospiraceae bacterium
AAGACAGTATACCCTCCTTTCACCACCGTAGAATATGGGCCACCCGACCAATATGTTTCTTCATTGAGCTGGATTCTTTCTTCTCCATATTTACCGAAGACCATTGCTCCGAGTCTTCCATTGCCAACAGGCAGAGCATCTTCCCATTTTTTAGCGGGTTGATCATACCAACTTAAAGTTGAAGGGTTAAAAATTTTGGCATCGATTTTATTGGGGTGGTCAATACTCTGCGCATACAATTCTAACCCACAGAAATTTAGGCATGTACAGAATAAACAGGTGATAAAAGCAAAGCAGTTTGGTTTCATATTCAATTACCTTTTCAAAAAACTTTCTATAAAGATCAATAATATATCCGTTTAAATGGATAATACATTATACATCAATTTCAAAAGATAAAACTACAGTGATCAAAATGGATCACATAGCTTTGATCCACTCTTTGATCAATCTGATCCCTTCTGCATGAGCCATCTGTCGGCTCAGCTCAGGCATCATCACACCAGGATCCAAGGATTCCATGCGATATAAAAATATACTTTCGTTAGGTTTGCCAGGGACAATATCAAATAATAACTTGCCTGAGCCTCTACCAGCGGCTACCGGTGTTTTATAAAACCCCAAAGCAGTGCTATCCTTTATATTCCAATTCAAAAACAATCCCGAAGATTGAGCGGGCCCAGAAGCATTGTGACAATGAGCACAATTCACATCGAGATATGATCTGGCTCGCAGATCCAATGTGTTGGTGGAGACTTCATAATTAATCATAATAGGCACTTGCTTTAAATCACTGGGCAACTGCTCTAATTTTTGAAGTTTGTTCCATCGATCCAATTGATTCTCCTTCATATCAATATACTGAAAATCACCATTGAGCTGTCTTGCAGACGGCCCTATCGGGGTCATCTTGCCGTATCGATCATGACATCCCTTACATTGGTTCATATTCGGAACGAGATAATTCAATTCATGTTTTATACCCTTTTTATCCTGCCAGGTTACTTTAGTATCAGCCCCTGCTACTTCCAAATAGGCATCTGTTTGAAGATCATTCCAGACATAGGGCAACGCAATCCAACCCTCAGCTTCGTGAAGGAGCACCCTGGTCTCTATGAGTCTTCGGCCTTTTTTTACATTGCGTTCATCATGGTAATAAAAAAATGTTTTGATGATAGCGGTACCGATAGGAAACTGAAATACTGAATCCGGATTATAAACTACTTGTTCATGATCTGGAAAAACTATGAAGCGCAATTTATGTGCATAGTCCGAAAAAAGAGGTGCATTAAGTGTATAGGGTAAAACCTGAGCAGATGGAGTCTGTTCATACAACTTACCAGTGAAAAAACCATAGTCAGACAGTTTCTGTTTATAGGTAACCTTATCATATGTTATGGTCTTCAATGGTTTTGAAGCTAGGATACCTAGTAAGGAGCTAAATAAAACGATACTTACAAATCTATTCATTAACGCATATAAATCATCTTGAGCTCACAATCAAAGGCAGAAGCATTACGAGATATGTTTTTAAATCCATTTTCAGCATCCATATTTGCTACACTTTGATTTTT
>JAYSTG010000324.1:0-1573 GCA_043719965.1 Saprospiraceae bacterium
GGCCAAAGGCCGTTGCGCTGCAGCATAATAAGCCAATCAGCATCAATAAGTAGGTCTTCATAAATTTAATTTAAAGTGAAGGTAAATTTAATCATTTCAAACTAGGGGTTCGGGAAAAGGCACTTATAGATCTTGTATGGGAAGAAAGATTATATTATATTACAGGTATAGCTGAATATAGCAACCATAAGTTGCTTGTTATTAATGGTATGCCTGACCACCTACATATAATAACCTATTTCTGAATGGGTCAAAGAACTTAAGGTTTCATCCAATGAGTTTATAAAAGCTGTAAATCTATGCAAGTATGCATTCAACTAGCAAAATGGATATGGTGCTTTTTCTCATAGCCGATCACAACTTGACACGGTTTGTAAATACATTTTACGACAGAAGGAACATCACAAAAAGGCCCGTTTCAAAGATGAATTTCTCAAATTTTGTAATGATTTTAAAATAGAATTGGACAGAAAAACTATGTTTGATTTTTTTGATTAATCATAACATCCTTACCCCTCTATCGCCTTCACCCCAGGCAAAGCCTTCCCCTCTAATAATTCCAGCATTGCTCCACCACCCGTACTGACATAGCTGACCTGATCATCTAATCCTGCCTGATTGATTGCTGATACAGAATCACCACCGCCGATCAACGAATAGGCTCCCTCTTTAGTGGACTCCGCTACCGTCATCGCTATTGATAAAGTGCCCTTAGCAAAAGAAGGCATTTCGAATACACCCATAGGTCCGTTCCAAAGGATAGTCTTTGATTTGAGCAATACGATTTTGTACTGTTCGCGAGCTATAGGGCCGATGTCTAATCCCATCCAACCCTCAGGGATTTCATTACTATTCACCACCTGGATATTTGCGGTATCGGCAAATGCATCTGCAATAACAGAATCAATAGGAAGTAAAAGTAACTTTCCATTAGCCTTGGCCTTTTCTAATAGAGATTTAGCAAGATCCAGCTTATCTAATTCTACCAAGGACTTGCCAATATTCCCACCCATCGCTTTGATAAAAGTATATGCCATGCCACCGCCGATCAGGATCTGATCTGCGATATCCAAGAAGCGTTCGATCAACATGATTTTATCAGACACTTTAGCCCCACCTATGATAGCAGTAAATGGTCTCTGAGGATTATTCATTAGCTTCCTGGCATTACTCAGTTCAGCATCCATCAGGAAACCAAATGATTTTTTATTTGCCTCGAAACAGTTGGATACACCTACATTACTGGCATGTGCACGATGCGCAGTTCCAAAAGCATCATTGATATATAGGTCGGCGAGAGAAGCCCATTCTTTTGATAATTCAGGATCGCATTTTTCTTCACCGGCCTCAAAGCGGGTATTTTCCAATAAGAGGACCTCTCCTGGTTTTAAACCTGCCGCAGCGGCTTGTAATACGGTTCCACGGGTTTGATCACAAAATGCCACCGGTCTTTTTAATAATCCTGACAAATGGTTGACCAGATGTCTCAAAGTAAATTTTTCTTTATCGATAGAACCATCTGCTTTACGTTTGGCTTCAGGTCTACCAAGATGTGAAAATAAAATTACTGCCC
>JAYSTG010000325.1:0-3970 GCA_043719965.1 Saprospiraceae bacterium
TTTTATATTATCTATTTTTTGTTCGGGACGAATGAGGGGATGAGGATGGCGCACTAAATCTACTTTGACACCATCTATAAAACAAAAAATCCCGAAACGGGGAGGCTTATCTTCGACTATAAACTTATCGCTAAAGGCTTTTTTTAATTCTTTAATAATAATAGTATTCTCAAACTTGGAATGACAAAATAAATCCAAATCGACTGATTTCCTATGACCGTATAATAACGACAATGCAGTACCCCCTACCAAGGAGAAGGCATGGAGCGATGGAATGGTCATGAGCTTATTTAATACGGAAATAGCGTTGGATTCGACTGTCTCAAAGTGTAACATCGGAATTCAGTTATAGGTCTATTAATTACAGCACTAGCTAAGTACATTCTCGTTTCGGGAAGAAATTTTGCATTGAGCAAGGCTTCTCGCACTTTATTATCGCCGTAGTATCGACGGCAATTGCGGATATCCTGTACATCGCCTCGCTCAAATACCCGCTCTATAATAAAATTAGCGCGCAGGTCGAAATCCATTTTTTCATGATCTACATCCCAGAATATCCGAGGGTCAATTATGGGTTTAACCTTTTTGGCTGCCTTGGCTTTCATATTCCAAAAATACCCTTTTTTAAAATAGTAATGTATTGCACCCATTACATGTTTATCCACATATCCATTCTTACTTGTCTAATCCGTATGAAACAAAAATTACCCCAGATTGTGAAACACTTTCTGCACATCATCATCTTCCTCTAACTTGGCCACTAGTTTTAATACTTCTTCCGCTTTATCGTCATCAAGTGAAGTAGTGTTCAAAGGTATCCACTCCATCTCAGAGGAAATCGGAGTGATTTTTTTGTCTTCTAAGGCCTTTTGCATCGTGCCGAATTCCGTAAAGGGAACTCGAAGAATGATCACTGTTTCATCATTTTCACCGCTACCCTCCCCCATCTCATCGAGTCCGAAATCAATAAGCTCCATCTCGATATCTTCCATATTTATACCGGTCGGATGCAGTTTGAATACCCCCATTTTTTTAAACATAAAACTCACTGAACCATTTGTACCAAGACTGCCATTGCCTTTATTAAATAACGCCCTCATATTGGCCACAGTTCGTGTATTATTGTCAGTAGCTGCCTCTACTAAGATGGCTACACCACCTGGTCCATACCCTTCATAAAGAATCTCATCGTAACTTGCTGTGTCTTTTCCGGTAGCCCGCTTGATGGCACCTTCAATCCGGTCTTTGGGCATATTGACGGATTTAGCATTGGCCATAAATCGTCGCAATTGTGAATTGCTATTGGGGTCCGGTCCTCCGGCTTTGACGGCTATGATAATCTCCTTACCTATTCGAGTAAACTGCTTTGCCATCCGGTCATACCGGGCAAACATTTTAGACTTTCTTACTTCAAATATCCGGCCCATGTCATGTATTTTGAGCCGCAAAAATAGAAAATTTAGATGCAACTAACTTAGTTGATTCTATACTTCAACCCCAGTCGAAGGAATCCTCCATTTTCAGGATCAGGTAAGATTAATCTGGTCGAACTAACAAAAGGCGCTGCAATAGGGCTAGCATCTAAATTGACTTCGCTTCCAAACTTTAATTTTTTAAAATCCCACACAGAAGCTGTCACTAAACTTATATTAATATCAAGTCTCCTATGGATCCTATATCCTGATTGGATTAACATATGGATATAATAAGGTTCAGGCAGCCCTATTATTCTGTAATTTGAGGTAGTATTCACTGTAGAGATACCAACTTTATTACCATTACCATTATTGCTTACTTGCAAAAGTTGGTTGTTATTGTTTAGCGATTTTCTGATTACAATTCCGGATTCTACATACCATTTAGAGGACAAAAAGTAATCAAAAGTAGATTGAAAATGTAAACTAGCATGGCTTGATTTTGTAATCAGGATTTGATCCGCATTGGATATAAATAAAGCGTTACTCACGTACCGAGTCACTGCATTAGAAGCATCCAAATATACTTTATTCGCTTCCACAGTATATTGAGGTTTTACATCCGCTGAAAAAGATGCTGGGTTGTTACTAGATTGATTGCCTACAATATCTAAAACTTGGTTTTTGCTAAACTGATATCCAAGTCCAATTTGATTATTCCAATGCCATTTTCTCGAAAGCGAAGTGCTCAGACCAAGGGCTAACCCGATACTGGTATATTCATTGAATGCCAGATCACCATTGGCTTGAATATAGCCGTGTAATCTTTTGATATTAATACCTTTAACTTGATCAACAAAAGTATTGCTTGCGAATGGGTTTGGCAAAGTAAGTTTCCGCTTGGCATCTAATAAAAGCATAGAAGAAGGAAGAAAATCTATTGCCAAATGGTGACTACTTCTAGTTGAACTATTGGATTCAGTTGCAATGGCATTATGAACTTCATTAGATTCTTTAGCAGCAAAAGAAGGATTAACTATATCTTTTACCTGGGTGGAATTATTTTCGTTTGATTTGCTTTCGATGGACTTGACTGATGGAATATTTTCAGAAGTAAGATCATCCTTTTGGGCCTTACTAAATGTGGTGGAAGTATTGACTGCCTGAGCTTTTTCATTGGTAATCAATATATTCCCTTGATCGACTTTCTTTTGACTCTTAACATCAGAGTCTATAGTCTTCTTTAGTTGACTTTTATCTCTTGATGAGGGTTCACTAAGATAATTATTTGCTCCTAATCGATTTCCATTTGTGTTTGAGCTTATGCTTTCGCTTTGAGGTGATTTATTTCCCACTGGATTCAATGCATTATCTGCAACATTAGTTTTCTTTTCTGTCATTGTTTCTGGAGCAAGGGCAGTTTCTTGGGAAGTACTTTGGATTGATTCGATGGATGGGACTATTTTATTGAATTTTTTCGCAGGATCAATATTGTACCACGCATAGCCTAAAATTCCAAGCCCGAAAGCAAAGAAAAACCAAATGACAGCTTTGTCTTTCTTCTTTTTCAGGGGCATTTCTAGATTCAATTGTTGATTCAATTTTACCCAGCCTTCGTTTTCACGAGTTTTGATCGATTTCATTTCGTTCAATGATTTATTTAGCATAGGTTTCATTCATTTTTTTTTGAGCTAACATTTCTTTCAATAGTGTACGGGCTTGATTGAGATACCATTTAGAAGTCCCTTCACTTAATCCGATTTTTTGTGCAATTTCTTGATGAGAATATCCTTCTAGTGCAAACATATTAAATACCGTTTTGGGTGTATCAGGTAGTGCATTGATGTGATTGTTCAATTCTTCCGTATCCCATTGCGGCACCACCGTATCGTCCAAAATCTGCCGTACATCATCCAATTCGATGAATCGGGGAGATTTTTTGGACCTAAAATGATCGACCACACAATGAAACATAATCTTGCGCATCCAGCCCTCAAATGAACCTGTAAACTGATACTTGGCTATGTTTTTAAATACTTTTAAAAAAGCATCGTGGGTAATTTCTTGGATCAGATCTTCATCTGCTGTATATCGTAGTCCCATTCGGTATAAGATTGGGAAATATTTTCGATATAGTCCTTCCTGGCATTTCCTATCATTGGAAACACAACCACTGATTAAAGTGGCATCATCTAGTATTTTTGTCGAAAATATTCCCATCCAGTCCCTAATGGATTGCAATACCTATTTTAAATTCCGTCCTCCTAAATATGATGTCTTCGTCTGCAAAGGTACTGCCATTTGCATAGGTGTAATATGCTTTTTGCAGCAGGACACCGATACCGATGGTCACTCCGATCTTTCGATCCGTGCCAAGTTCATATCCGAAAAACGGATTAAAAAATAGCCCTCCTTTTTTATCTTGAAGTCCGAAAATGTAATTTTTTGCAGCCAGGCCATGTCCCACCTTCAAACTTAATATAGGTGTACTGGATTGTTTCACTAGCCTCCATTTACTTTCAGCAAAAATCGGAATGATCAGTCTTCGGGCATCC
>JAYSTG010000326.1:0-11269 GCA_043719965.1 Saprospiraceae bacterium
TTGAGGCACGAGTTTTTTTGTTACTTTTTTTGCGGAAAAAAAAGTAAGACAAAATCAATTAACCCGTGTTTGTATTTTAGATAATTTACCCACTAAATACAGCGATGAGATAAATTTATCCATTCACAGGTTCAGTCTGTAAAGATAAAATTTAATTGATTTTACTCTTTTTTAATCTTAGAATGCTCAAAATCGGATGGCCTAATACTATTGGCTTACAACTTCCTTTGGCTCGAAATTGATAGGGGCATCATCCATAGCCAAGTATACTGCGTCGAGCAACTTAGACCTGAATTCTGCTTTGTGTAATTTATTATTATCCATAGATGGATAAGTGCGATTGCATAAAAATACAAAGACCAATTGTGAATCAGGGTCTATCCAAGCGGAGGTACCTGTAAATCCAGTATGTCCAAAAATATTGGGTGATGCCTGGTTACAGGCCGACTGAGGTTTGTTACTATCCAATTCTTTCATATCAAATCCGATACCCCTGCGTGTAGACCCCAACTGTCGAGTAGCAAATGATCGGACCGTAGATGAATTAATAAATCTTTCGCCTCCGTAGCTTCCACCGTTCAATAACATTTGCATGAGCATGGCTAATTCAGTAGTATTACTAAACAAGCCTGCATGACCGCTGACTCCGTTGAGCATAGCAGCACCCATATCATGTACATATCCTTTGATCGTGCGATTGCGCCAATAATCGTCTTTTTCGGTCGGTGCTATGGAATTTAAAGAATAGGATTGATACGGGTTATATAAGGTGTGTGTCAAACCCATAGGTTGATAAAAATATTTATGCACATACTGATCGAGTCGTAATCCCGTCAGCTGCTGTACCATATGCGCTATCATATAAAATCCAAGGTCACTATACAAATAATTTTTATTACTCCGTAGTTCAGACTCAAGGATGTATTTCCATATCAATTCGTCATATCCCGTCTTGAGGTATAATCCTTGAGCCACGGGTAAGCTATATTTGGAACTTGCCGTGGAGGCATAAAATTCCGGATCCACTTTAAACCTATTTTTCTTTAAACGAATTAAGGTTTCTTTATAAAAAGGTATCCATGCAATAAAACCAGCCTGATGACTCATAATCTCGGTAAGTGTAATATTAGATTTATTAGAAGATTTGAGCTCTGGTAGAAAATCTGACAATGGTTGATTTAATGTGATCTTGCCTTCATCGCTCAATTTCATCACGGCTAATGTACTGGCGGCAACCTTAGTAATACTCGCAACATCATAGAGATCTGAGAGGCTGACAGGTTTTTTTTTGTCGTAATCTTGAAAACCAAAGGCTTTATTATATATGACCCTGCCTTCCTTGGCGATCAATAACTGTCCTCCTGGAGCAGCATGACTATTCACTATTTCTTCTGTGATGGCATCCAAGGCGCTGAGTTTTATGGAATTGATGTTGACCCGTTCTGGAAGGCTATATCCAAATCGCATCAAACTGCCTTGTACCCTACCGGTTCCTGACTTCCATTCTGGAGTGACCGTGACAGGAAGCTTACCATTGATACCAATAGCTCCGAAAAGAGATTGGGCAGCAAGGTCCTGCATAGTGGCATCGTCTTCATAGGCTTGTAATAACCAATTCGCTTTATCAAAATTTTTCAAAGCATACGGGCTATTGAAAGAAACCAGAATGACTTTCGTTTGTAGACTAAGCTGATTGATAAATTGAATGGTCTGCTGACTCAGCCCAAAATTTTGTTTGATATATTTATTCAATCCATGTAGGCTGACGATGACGATATCTTTATCTTTAAATGTAGCTAGGAGTGTTTTAGCTCTCGCTTCGGTGATCTCGAGTTCTGTTTGCTGATACAAGACTTTGGCATAGCTATCTAACCGCCACTGAAATGGTGACTTTGAGGTCACCCCAATGGATAAGGAGCCTATCTTATGTATATCCAACTCTGTGATGGGAATCAAATTATTTTTATTGGCAACCAGTGTCAAAGATTGTTCATATAATTTAGCTTTTAAAGCTTGAGCTTTGGTGTTATTGACTTCATTGATGAGATTAGGCAAGGACGCAGGGATGTACTGATGTATTCCCATTTTATACTTAGCCTGTAAAATCTTTTTGACAGACTGATTTAATCGTTTCATCAGGTCTGGGTCAGCCTCGAGCTCATTTTTAATTTGTTGGTATGAAAGGTCAATATTGTTAGGTAGGCAAAGAATGTCCATACCAGCCTTGAAAGCAAGCAATTCGACTTCCCCTTCCTTGTAATTTTTAGTAACTCCTTTCATCTCTAAAGCGTCAGAAAAAATCAACCCATTATATTTTAATTCATTTCGAATAAGGCCAGTCAATGTAGATGTTGAAAGAGTTGAAGGCACTTTGGGATCTGATTCCAGGGCAGGTACTTGAAGGTGAGATACCATGACACTTTCTACTCCTTTCTCAAAAAGTAACCGGAAGGGAAACAACTCAATGCTATCTAATCTCGCTTTATCAAAAGGTATCAAAGGTAAATCCAGATGACTATCCACATCGGTATCGCCGTGACCTGGGAAATGTTTTACACTAGCCATGATACCTTGGTCTTGCATACCTTTCATATATTGGTAGGCTTTTGCTGTGACCAATGTTTTGTTCTCGCCAAAAGATCGATCATTGATCACTGGATTGGCCGGGTTAATATTAACATCGACTACAGGAGCAAAATTGATGTGACATCCAATACGTTTAAGTTGGCGAGCAATTTCTGCACCCATATCATATATAGGTTTATTATCTTGAATTGCTCCCAATGTCAACATTCGAGGAAAACTAATTGCTGCTTCTTTATGCCGCATACCAAGTCCAAATTCTGCATCGATCGCTACCATCAATGGAATCCGAGATAGTGTCTGATAATTATTGGTAAGGGCTGCTTGTTTCATTGGCGTACCCTGAAAGAAACAAAGGCCGCCTACTTTAAATTGTTTTATTTGACGCTCCACTTCTGCTATATGCTCTGGACCTTTATCAGAATGTGCACGTATCATAAAGAGTTGACCAATCTTTTCTTCTAATGTCAACGTGGCAAAAATCGAATCCACCCAAAACTGTTGCATTTGAGGCACCTGTGTTTTCTGTTCTACGATTAATGAGGGTCGAACAAAAGAAAACTGAATCAACAGAAAGATTAGAAGTAAAATACTCTTCAGCATGTACAAATTTATTTAATAAATGAAAGACTCTATAGTTTTTCGAGATATTTGAGGAAACTTTAACCCAATCCATGCATTAGGCATGGATTGCCCGGAGGGTCTGATGACTCCTATAGGCGTATCAGACTCGTAGGAGCTGACGCAATGAAAAATGCCCGCCTGCCATCTTCAATTACCAAGATGTCGGGCAGGCACTTTTAATGCCTTGCAATAGAAACTTCTTTTAAGTGCCTGACCGACACAATTACTTATTTAACAATAGCAGGCAGGCATTTTTCATTGGTCAGGTCACTGATGCTACGATCAGGATGCAGACATTATCGTCTGCAGTTAAACCCTGATAAAGTTATTTTCTCTCGAAAAATAACTTTCATCAGCTCCGTAAGAGGTATTCATTGCGTTTTTAATGCATGAATACAGTTTAATATAAGTCTTAACGACCGATGGATTGATTTCAGTGTAAACATATTAAAATTAATTCTATTATGTTTACTGGTTTGAAACTTTAATTTGGAATGAATCTCAAACGCTTAGATTAAACTCAAAAAACCGAATGTTTAAGAGTCTGAATAGGTGACTTTAACAAATTTGACTAAAGTGTATATAAAGTATTTTAATTTATACACTATCTACCATTCGTTGGAATCGAATATTGTAATCCAAGTTGCGTTCCCAAAGACTGAATTTTTATTTTGCCTTCGCCTACCCCTTTCAATGGTATAGTATAATAAGGGTTGATCACTGCAGACAGATTCTTGATGATCTTTTTTTGATATCCAAGTCCAACTGTGGCACCGGAAAGCCAATTCCATTTTTTGGTCACATACTTATCTACTTTATGGCTCTTCCTACCTGTAACGTGGTAAAAATCGTATTCAAAACTTTCGCTATCCATCCGCATGGAAGTGAGTCCCACATTAAGGCTAAACGAGCTTGTTTTTTTATTAAATAAATTATATTGAATAGTCAATGGAAGCTCTATAACACTACAAGCTCCGGCAATCGGTCCAAATTTTAGATTATAAAAATAAGAGGATTTCTCGACGAAGTAATCTGACTTCTCTGCTGGATAATTTTTCGGAGTTTTTTGTAATCCGGTCACCAAGGTCAGTCGATTATTGAATTGATATTTAAGTCGAAATCCATATCCATGAGCAAGTGAACCAAAACTACGTTGAGGAACACTTGAAAATTCCGGAGCCCATTGCGCAACAATCAATAAAGCACTATTGGCTTTCTTTTTAGATTTTGATTTGATCTTAGGCACATCCACATCCGGTAGTTCAGATGAAAAATATAATGGTTTGAACCCATTCCATAGCAGGGCCACATTCCAAGTCTGTTGAGCTAAAATACCTTCCTTAGGAGTTACCCTAGTCAAGTCATCCAATGTTAATTTGTATACTCCAGAATTTTGTGCTATTTCCAGATGATTCACCCCAGGCTGTGGTTGGAAAGCAGAAATGGGTTTGGAGGTCGAACTATTATTATCGAGATTCAATTTTTGATTACTTTTATAAGAAGCTATTGTTCGATCTGAATTACCAGGAGTCCGCTTTTTAGATCCAAGTATAGAAGCGGCTTTAAAATTTGAAGCAGAAGTTTGTTTCAATGAAGGTGATGATGGTGATGGATTTACGTTGGCTAGATCTGAGTTTTTTCCTAGAGCATCAACATTGGTATTGCTCGGCAATGAAGCATTCAAAATATCAGGGGAATTGGAACCCATGAGATTGCCAGGGTATGATGCCTCATTGTAGTTGAAAATATTATTGGCAGTAGCAATAATGGAGTATGTCATACTATTCTTAAAAGAACTATCTCGAGTGGATTTATTAGACGCAAGCTGAACAGGATTCGTGAAATGATCAGAGAACAAAAATAGTCCAAGGCCAACGCTGATCATCAAGCTTCCACTTATAAGCCAAGGCCACCATAGAAATCCTCGGCGTTTTTTCTTATCTAAAAGCTTCTCCATCTCTATCCATGACTTTTCATGATAGGAGCATTCTGCTTCGTTTGCTAAAATCCGAAGCCTTGAGTCGAATTCTTCAGATTGCTTTTGGTTCATATTTTTTGGTATAGGTATCTTTAGACAAAAGTCGTTGTAAGTTTATTCTTGCTTTTGCTAAATTGGATTTGGAGGATCCGACACTGATATTTAACAATTTTGCAATTTCATCATGACTATAACCATCTAATACAAAAAGGTTAAAAACGGTTTGATATGCAGGAGAAAGTTTGCTGATGCTACCTAACAATTCCTCATAATTCAGATTGGTAACAGCAACTTCTGCGGTACTCATCATGACTGATTCAGGCTCTTGATCGGACATCTTACTCTTTTTCAATTTGTACTTTCTGATACGATCAATACAGGTATTGACCAGTACTCTACGCATCCAAGCTTTCAAAGACGATTCCAGGCCATTTTGCCTTTGCTCGAATCGATACAATTCACCAAATATTTTTAAGTATCCATCATTCAGGGCCTCTACCGTATCTTCATGTACAGTGAGATATCTCTGGCAAATGGCGAACCCATAACTATAAAAATACTTATAGAATCTCTTCTGGCTTTCTCTATCCTCGCGAATACAGCCTTCAATTATAGCTATCAGTACTGGCTCTGGCAGTATACTCACTCCCATGTATTTATTGAATACGTAATCTACGAGATTTGGGTTGCTTTTGAGTCTAAATAAAAGTTGGCTTTTGATTTTAATTAAAGTACAATATAACAATCTAATTTTCAATTATTTGCGATTTTTATTTATTTACAAATGAACAGCTTCCTGCTATATTTTAATTGAAAATTTAATTGTTCTTTTTTTAAGACTCAAGACTTATATCCAAGTCACTTCTGAGCAGAATTTGATTGGGAATAAAAATTAGCAACTCAGCCATTAAACTGATCGAATAATTGCCCATAAGATAGTCTTTACTGGATGTCAAATGTATATTGATATCTAAGGCTTCGGGGCCTAGATACTATATAATTTGGAGCAATCTCTGAATGATAATTCCAGATTTATTTACGAGAATTGCTCTTGATTCTTTATTTTTAGTCTTTTAATCACTACGGAACATGATAAACGACCTAAGTAAACAATTAGCTAGAGAAGCCCTAGGACAAGAGTCGATGTCGACTCAGGAAAAATTGATTGACTATAGCGCCTACAATAGTAAATTGTTTTTGGGTATTCCCAAGGAAGAACGAATGCAAGAGAACAGAGTATCCCTTACGCCTAATGCAGTATCGATGTTGATTGCACATGGTCATAGAGTGATCATTGAAAAAAATGCTGGTAAACGATCATTTTACAATGACAATGAATATGCTGAAGCTGGTGGTGAGGTGATAGAAGATAAACGAGAAATCTTTAAGGCCAGCATTATACTCAAAGTAGGGCCGCCAACGATAGAAGAAATCCAAATGATGCCCGGTGATCAAATGTTGATTTCACCTCTACATATGCCCTTGGTTACGGATGAATACCTACAGACCCTTCGCAATAAAAGTATAGCCGCCGTGGCTATGGAATATCTCAAAGATAAAAACGATAGCTTTCCTATAGTCCGTATATTAAGTGAAATAGCAGGATTGAGCGCAGTCTTGACAGCAGCTGAACTGCTATCTATATCGAGTCATGGTCGCGGGGTGTTATTGGGTGGTATAGCCGGTATACCTCCTGCTAAGGTATTGATCTTAGGGGCTGGTGTGGTTGGTGAATTTGCAACCAAAGCAGCACTGGGCCTGGGTGCATCCCTTCGTGTATTTGATAATAATATTTACAAACTGATGCGGTTGCAAAATAACGTAGGTGTCCCGCTGCATACTTCTGTACTCAATCCGAAATATCTTGAATATCAAATAAAAAGCGCTGATGTAGTGATCGGTGCTATTCACTCTAAGACTGGTCGGGCCCCTATGGTCGTATCTGAAGATATGGTCATGAAAATGAAGGAAGGATCAGTCATCATCGATGTAAGTATAGACCAAGGCGGATGCTTTGAAACCTCTGAAGTGACTACGCATGATCATCCTACCTTTATCAAACATGGAGTGATTCATTACTGTGTGCCCAATATAGCATCTAAAGTCCCAAGGACATCTTCATCTGCAATCAGTAATATTATAGCGCCATTGCTCTTATCGACTTCGGAGGTCCAAAATATTGAAGAAATGTTGTTTGCCAATCCAGGACTGCGCCATGGGGTCTATACCTTTAAAGGTCATCTTACGAACGAATATCTTAGTCGTAGATTTAATATGAAGTATTCCGATATTAATTTATTATTGACTTCGAATTTTTAGTTTAATAAAAATTATTATCCCTCTAGTCTCCAAAAGCCTCGCACTCAATGTAGAAGAGCTGATACGGTCTCACCCATTAAAAGTGCGTATTTTTTATATCTATCTTGGTAGCGAATAGAAAAAAAATGAGATCATTTACAGGATATCATACTATTTCTGTCTTGTTACTTTTAAACCATTTAAATAGTACTATTCCCAACACGAGTAAGACCAAGCCTGGCAATGCTTGCTCCGGCTTTTGAAAAAATATATTGACGGCAAATATAACTTGCAAGGTGATAAAGATCAGAGGTATCACAGGATATCCCCAAGTTTTATAAGATCGCTCCCGATCTTTTAATTTTTTTCTGAATATAAAAATAGATGATGCCGCAAGGGCAAAAAACAGGGCATCCATAAAAGTGACGAAGGTGATGATTTTATCAAAATAAGCTTGAAAGAAAAATAAAATGCATAGAGCCCAAGCTGCTTGAAACAACATCGCAGCTACCGGCGTCTTCCATCGAGTATGTATGTTTGAAAGTGATTTAATAAATAGGCCATCTTGCGCCATGGCATAATATATCCGAGGCGCACTCATAGAATAGATACTGATCGTCCCTAAAATGGACAAGGCGATACCTAGCGCAATCAACCGACCTCCCCAGGGAAATATTACTGAGATCGCATCACTGGCAATAGTCTGAGTGGCTCCTATGGCTTGAAATGGCAATAAGCGCAGATAAGCAATATTGATCAATACATAAGCAAGTGTGATGATAATCATACCAAGTATCATAGCTTTGGCTACATTCTTAGCCGGATTGATGACCTCACCGGCAACATAAGTCGCATGATGCCAGCCTCCCACTGAAAAAAATACCCCGATCATACCACTAAATAATATTACAAAAAGATTAGAAGGAGTCGCATAAGCTGTATGGAAATTTGCCTGAATAGCAGCCGGATTACCAATGAATAATCCTATGAATATAAGTAAGGCAATCGCTGAAAGCTTAATCGTCGTAAGGATATTGGAGATATATTGACTGTACTGTATACCAAGAATATTAAATAAGGTGAGTATGACCATCGTCGATGCGGCTATGATCATCTTGGTCGATGCATTGATCCCAGGAATTAAAAAACGAAGGTATTCTGCAAAAGCTACGCACAAACCCGCCAAAGACCCTGTGTTGATGACCATCAGCATGACCCATCCGTACAAAAAACCCGTGAGATGCCCATAGGCATTTTTGAGATAGACATAGACGCCACCTGACTCCGTAAACAAACCACCTAACTCTGAAAAAGTCAAGGCACCTGCCAATCCCATAACCCCACCTATGAGCCATACCAGTAATATAAAATAAGGATGCCCGATCTCATGCGCTATGGTGCCTGGGGTAATAAATATACCCGATCCAATACTGGACCCTACAGCTATCATAGTAAGTCCGTAGAGCGTAATACGTTTTTGGAGATGCGTCACGAAATGTTTTAATTTTTTTAAAAATACAAAAATTATGCATTGGCTTATCAAAGCTTATATTCTGAGCATGGATTGAATTTTTTTATTGTTCATACCTTGATTTTGTTTTAGTTATATCAAAAATAACTGTTACCTACATTTAGTCATATATACCTCCATCTGTCACCGATCTCCGAATAAAAATAATTTTAACTACATTCACTTTTAATATAGAAACCTGTAATACATGCACCTCATTTTCATAGGCAACCCTATGGCCGGCAAAGGCAAATCTGTAAAAATATGGCCTCTATTGGAGTTAGCATTAAATCAAATCCAGTGCACTTATTCGATTACCTGGACGACATCAAAAGACCAGGTCAAAGATGCCGTGCATCATGCAATCATTCAAAAACCTGAATTCATTATTTCCTTGGGTGGTGATGGAACGGTGCATACGATAGTCCGGTATTTCTAC
Source organism: Saprospiraceae bacterium (assembly GCA_043719965.1). GTDB lineage: Bacteria > Bacteroidota > Bacteroidia > Chitinophagales > Saprospiraceae > JADJLQ01. The sequence continues at coordinate 9,433 of JAYSTG010000326.1, forward strand.
CAATTTCAGTCTTTGAGTCCGGAGACTTTATTTTCTACATTTCCTATAGGCACTGGCAATGACTGGGCTCGATACTGGAAGATTCCTCATCGACCTGATCACTGGGTAAAGATGATATTATCCGGTAAGTCATATGATCATGACTTGGGTCAAATAGAATACACCGACGATATAGGACAGATCCAAAGCGAGAATTTCATCAATGTAGCAGGAATGGCATATGATGCGTATGTAGCTGATTTTATCGAATCTAAAAAGAAGAAAATGGCCGTCGGAGGCATTCAGTACCTGTGGTTTATATTTCGATGTTTATTTGGTTATCAACTTCAAGCTAGCACACTACAATGGGAAGGAAAAACTGAACGAGATTACTTTTATACGATCAATATCGGAATTTGTCCTTATTCCGGTGGTGGATTGCAATTGGTACCACATGCTCGACCAGATCGTGGCACTTTGGCGGTCACAGCCATCCGGCCTCTTAACAAACTGCAAGTTTTGCTATTAAGTCGACATTTTTATTCAGGGAAAATACATCAAAATGGCAAGGCCCTGGCATTTCAGACCGAAGAAATCTATATCTCACCCCAGCAACCCAATGAAATCATCAAACTGGAAGCAGAAGGGGAATACTTGGGCAGATTACCGGCTCGCTTTAAAGTGTTAAAAAAAGCTATAAAAATTTGTGCTCCTTAAATTGATTTTAAGCCTAACTTTATTCAAAATTTGAATCAATGAAAAAACAGAATCCACTACGATTATCTCTTTATTGCTTTGTCCTTACCTTATTTATATTCGATGCCTTACATGCACAGGTCCTGGAATCCAATAAGGTCATGAGCAAAGGACAGCAAAGTAGCCTTACGATTGAGATACCAGGCGTTTCAGCAGATTATACTGAAAGTGTATATAAAGAGTTTATCAAGGACTTTAAAGGCAAAACGAAAAAAGATAAAAAATCCAATGAATGGTTTAGTGATGACTCCAAAGTAGCATCTATAGCCAATGGCGCCCCTGTAGACATTTACTCCAAAATAGAATCTGTAGGCAACAAATCTGTCGTCAATATGTGGATTGATCTCGGTACGGGGTATATCAATTCTGGAACCTATCCCAGAGAATATGAAGAAGCAGGGAAACTCCTTGCAAAGTTTGCTCAATCCGTCCATGTAAAGCAAGCCGAAGACGAACTCGCCTTAGTAGAAAAAGACATGAAGAAACTCGATGGCGAAATGAAAAAATTGAAAAAAGATAATGAGGACTACCATAAAGAAATCGAGAAATGCAATGAAAAAATTAAAGAGGCCGAAAAGAATATTGTAAAAAATGAAGAGGACCAAAAAAACAAACAAGTCAATATAGGCAACCAATCCGATAAAGTAGAAAGCGCTAAAACGAAAGTGAATAACTTGAAGAAAAATTAAAATCCGTAGTAACAAGAAAAAACTCATAATTAAAGCAATCCGAAATTGCTTCGGCGTCGTATATAATGAAAAGCATTATATTCCATGCCTATTGCCAATAGACTTTATTTTATTTTATTCTGTTGTAACCTGCAGCCTATTTTAGGTCAAGCACTGTCTTTAAAAGTAACTATACTAGATAAAATTACCAAACTACCATTAGATGCGATTTCGATTTCGATACCTGAAGTACAAGTGGCCCAAGGATGGACCAATGGGTATGGGCAATTTTTTTATGATAACTTATCACCCGGACCTTATTCAATCATTCTGAGTAGTGTAGGTTATGAAAGATATGAAAAAAAAATTTGGCTCTCCTATGATCTGAATTTAAAGCTAGAGCTAAATCCAACTTCGATCCATCTCAAAGAAAT
>JAYSTG010000327.1:0-1570 GCA_043719965.1 Saprospiraceae bacterium
TGAGTAGAATCAAAAGCAGTAAGGTTTTGCACTGAGGTATTTGGAGTGTTACAACCGCTGAATGCAGTACCTAGCGCCATGCCACCCAACCCCAAAAAAGTTTCTCGGAGAAAATTGCGTCGAGTATGCCGTAATAAATCACGTTGATAAGCTTCAAGCGATATACTTTTTTTCTTCATGCCTTTATTAAGTTTTCGTGATGACTTCATCCAGGTTCATTAATGCATTCGCCACTAAGACCATAGCTTGCTGCTCCGGTCGAATCCCTTGGATGGGAGTTTTAGAATAGGTGTTCAATGCTTCGGTAAATAATCGATGTAGTACGGTAGCTCGATGATCATCGATGTTTTTGCCAGTAAGTAATCGATAGGCCTTTCGTATATTTTCTTCAGGATGATCCCACCCTACTCGGTCTACCAAATAGGCAGCTAATTCGATATAGGCAGAGTCATTGAGTGTAGTCAACGCTTGTAGTGGAGTATTCGTCCGAATCCTTCTGGAGGAACATACTTCTCTACCCATCGCATCAAAGTTGGACATGCCTGGATAAGGACTTGTACGTTTCCAATACGTATAGAGAGCTCTTTTAAATCTTCCTTGTCCTGGACTCTTGATCCATTGTTCACTATTATAAGGCGAAAGCCATACTCCTTCCGGTTGATAAGGCATTGATGGAGGACCATACAATTCTTCATTCATAATACCACAGGCTGCCAAAGACTGATCTCTGATTTGTTCTGCAGACAGCCTCACTCGGGGCCCACGCATCAGGTATCTATTTGTAGGATCCATAGCAAGCTGCTCTGGTGTAGCTTTTGAATCTTGTCGATAAGTTGCGCTGGTGACCATCTCTTTTAATAATGATTTAAGACTCCAATGGTGATTGTGCATCAAGCGGAGGCTTAAATGATCGAGTAATTCTATATGCGAAGGCAAGGCTCCCTGGCTACCCATATCTTCCAGGGTCTCTACGATTCCAGTGCCCCATAGTTGCTCCCACAGTCTATTTACGATCGTACGGGATGTGAGTGGATGTTTTTTGTTTGTTATCCATAGAGCTAAACCCAATCTATTCTGAGGGGTATTTTCAGGAAAAGGTAAAATATTATCTGGTACATTTGCTGTTACAGTGTCTCTTTTTGAAAGCCAAATCCCTCGTTCAAAGACTTGAGTAATCCGCTGCATGGATTTAGTATTGTCCAACATAATTGGTGTGTTTTCACAAGGATCGGTCAACAGCGACCAATATAATTTTTTATATGTTTGACTTGTATTGCCTTCAGGAAATTTGTTCGTAGGATGAAAATAATCGAAGAGGATACCCGTCTGATTAGGATCTTTTAATTCTGGGCTGGAAAATAATATCCATATATCATGGTTGCCAGATATTGGTTTTAACGGTATATCGATAAGCACCCAATCTTTAGTAGGATTTGCAGTGAATTCGGCCAGTACAGGTCCATCCATTTTATCCAATCGAAATTGGACTTTTCCTTTTTTAATTACGTTAGTATAATTTAGAATCAAAACACCATGATCATTTAATGGAAAATTGGGTATGCGAGCTGAA
>JAYSTG010000328.1:0-11231 GCA_043719965.1 Saprospiraceae bacterium
AAATGACGCCACCATATTCCAATCCATTCCGGCCTGGAGCCGGACAATTTCCGCCTTATTTAGCAGGACGCAGTACGGAAAAGAATGATTTTCAAAAACTACTTCTGCAAAGGCTCATCTTGCAAAACTTGGTGATCACCGGATTAAGAGGGGTAGGTAAAACTGTGCTTTTGGATGAACTAAAATCATTGGCCACCAAGGCCGGTTGGATATGGGTAGGAACAGACCTGAGTGAATCCGCAAGCGTGAGTGAGCAATCATTGGCTACACGCATTCTGGTAGATATGTCCGTCATGGGCTCTTCTTTTGTAATCGGAAAAGCTACGAGGACTACGGTTAGCTACAAGCCGCTAATGGATGCTAAAGATCTAAAACTGGACTATAATTTTCTCTCTTCCGTATATAATGCCACCCCGGGACTGGCATCGGACAAGCTTAAAAAAGTACTGGAAGTGTTCTGGGATAATGTCCACTCCAAAGTGAAAGGAGTAGTGCTTTGCTATGATGAGGCCCAGCTATTAAAAGATAGTGCGGATTCAAAACAGTATCCTCTGTCTTTGCTTCTTGAAGTTATTCAATATCTGCAAAAAAAGAAAATCGCTTATTTGTTAGTGTTGACAGGCTTGCCTACGCTCTATCCTAATCTGGTGGAAGCTAGAACGTATTCTGAGCGAATGTTTAAAATCATGACGATAGGCAAGCTGAGTCCTTTAGAATCCAAGCTGGCCGTAGAAACGCCTTTGAAGAAAAAAAAATGCCCAGTAGTGTTTTCCGATAAAATTGTTTTAGAAATCGTAAAATACTCGAGCGGCTATCCCTACTTTATTCAGTTTTTCTGTAGAGAGACTTTTGATTTAATCTTACAACATGTCGAATTGGGAGTCCAGCGATATGTAGTATCTATAGCTGATTTTGTAAAAAAATTGGATATTGATTTTTATTCTGGAAGATGGAGTAGAATCACAGATAGACAACGGGAACTGTTGGGTATCATAGCAAAGCTACCAACCGCTAACGATGAGTTCACCGTAAAAGAAATCGTACAATCCTCACAAAACTCCACTACCAAGCCCTTCAAACCAGCTCATATCAATAACTTGATGATCAAGTTGACTGATTTAGGCTTGATTTATAAAAACAGGAGAAGTAAATATTCTTTTGCAGTGCCATTGTTGGCGGATTATATCAAGAGACAAGGTGATTAAAAATTGATTGCGACGAGTATACGTAATCTAAATACACACGTATACACAGAATATTGTGAATTTATAAATAGGAGTATATAACAGGTATAGGCGTGCAAATAACAAGAGGAGTGGCAATTACACAAAAACATATAGTAAAGTGTAAATACACAAAAAGTTATATGTTTTTGTGAAATTCGGTTTCTACCATTCTGAATGCATTTTTATTTTAATATAGGACTTTCAGTATACAGGGCACAGTCAAGCCCTGCCCCGTGTTTACTATCGAAAAAATGATACATGCTCCTGTCTACTCCCTGGTTTCGTTCCTATACCATTAGAAAAATGAATCTTGGATTAGTGTGGGTGATTGCAATTACATAGAAACATACAAAAATTTGTAAATACACAATAAACTGTGTATTTGTGTGAAAAATTTACTTGTATGACTATACCTAAAAATGTCGAATGCTGGAATATATGCACGAGTCAAACTTCCTAAAAAGCAATTTTGGGTTAGTAACCGGGTGACCGCAATTACATAGAAACATACAAAAACTTGTAAATACACAAAATTTTGTGAATTTGAGTGAAAAATTTATTGGTTAGTCAGATAATACCTAAAAATGCAAAATACCAGAGTATACGCACGAATCAATACTCCAACTTCCTGAGTTTTGGCGCTTTCCACCAAGTCAATATGACTACCAATAAGGTCATGCTTCCGCCGAAAACTACAGAGGGCACTAACCCTATCATCTTGGCAGCCAATCCACTCTCAAACTGCCCAAATTCATTCGATGAATTGATGAACATGGAGTTTACCGACATCACACGACCTTTGATTTCATTAGGAGTCTTGAGCTGAGCAATCGTACCCCGAATAATCGCACTGAATCCATCCAATAATCCACTAATCAACAATGCAATAAAAGATAATACATAGGATTTGGAAAGCCCAAATACTATGATGGACAATCCAAACCCAGCAACTGCGATAAGCAATATTTTACCTTGTTTTTTCTTTAACGGAAATAAAGTAAGCCCTATGGCCGTAATCATAGATCCTATATCACTTGCCGCATTAAGCCATCCAAATCCGGTAGGCCCGACATCCAGTATCTCTTTAGCAAATGCAGGTACCATAGCTACTGCACCACCGAATAATACTGCGAATAAATCTAAGGTCATAGATGCCATAAGCTCTTTGGTCTTATACACAAATCGTAGACCTTCTTTGACGCTTTCCCATGTGCCGGAGTAGGTAGTGGTCTCAGGTACAGGTTTAGCGCGAATTTGAAAAACTACGAAACAAGCTGCTAAAACAAACACAAAAGAAATCAGCAAAGCACCCTGTATCCCTATCCAAGCGATCAACAACCCACCTCCTGCATGGCCTATGATCGCTGCCGTAAGAAATGCCCCATTATTCAAAGTGATAGCGTTGGTCAGAATAGGCATAGGTATGATCTGGGCCATGAGCGAAGGAAATGCCGCACCTGAAAAAGCGCGTATAGCGCCAGTAGCAAATATCAAAACATAAATCGCAATTATCCATAACTTTTGCTCCGCATGATGTTGAACCCAAGGCGTTGATATTAAAAAAACCAGGAAGATGACTAGTCCGTAGCAAAGGACTGCTCGACGGACGATGACAGTCCGCTCAGAATGGTCAATAACATGACCTGCATATAAGGCCAATCCTACTGCAGGAACCACCTCTGCCAAACCCACTAGCCCTATGGCAAATGGATCACGAGTGACCTCATACAGCCACCAAGCTACAATGGTAGCCAACATTCTCAATCCAGTGACGAAAAAAAATCTACTGCTAAGGAAAAACTGAAATTCTTTGATACGCAACGAAGCGAACGGGTCATTGTTCATGTTTCGAAGGTAAAAATAGCCTAATCTGAGACCATATCCTAAAAACAGAACGATCCAACGATAAGTAAAGATTACTCGTTATATCTAATATAATTTATGTTTGTAACTAGCGCCAAGTTTTATGATAAAAAATAATTATTTACTATCCTTTACTTTATGTATTCTTCTGTTAGCATGCGAATCCACATCCTCAGAGGGTAAAGACCAGAACGCTGAAGTGTTTTTATTGAACTTAAAAGGGTGCAAAACTGATCAGAATGTTTTGAATTCGTTTAAAATGCCAATATTTCGTACGAGTGACATTCCAAGCCTAATAAAACATATTGATCGGGATGACGCTATGCATTGCCTCATCAGAAACTCGATTTCATCGTTCTACCAAAAGGATTGAACAGTTGGCGTATTTGCCATGTGGATCATAGAGTCAATTCGTCTTCAGGTGATCAAAAGCCCCAAAGTATATCACGGTTTTCCATCTCAAAACCCTATATTGCAATCAGACAGCAATTTTAGTTTGACTACAAGAAGTGATCAACGAAAGTCGGCAACAGCGTATAGGGCTTGGTGGAATGATAACCTTCATCGGGACGAGCTCACCAGAATGAATATAGACCCGCTGCAGGGCTCAGGTCTCCGGTGGCATTGAATATCTATCAAAATCATCTCCTAATTTAATATCTTCACTTTATAAATTTTAAAAGATATGAATAAAGGTATTGTTATCAGGACTGCCATCTTGGGCGTCTTTATTTTTTTTATGGGATGTAAAGGGAAGGAAAAAGAGATCGAAGTTGCAATTCCAACTCTCCCGATGTCTACTCACGAGAAATTAACTTCTTCAGACTTTGGCATTGTAGATTCAGTCGCTACTACACTTTTTATCCTAAAAAACAAAAAAGGTATGGAAGCCAGGATCACAAATTATGGAGCTACAGTGACGCATCTATTAGTACCGGATAAAAATGGTCAGCCTGGTGATGTATTGTTAGGTTTTAATAGTTTTGAAGGATTTAGACAAAAAGCCAATCCATTTTTTGGTTGTATAGTGGGACGATATGCTAATCGTATAGCAAAAGCTTCATTTACCCTCAATGGTAAAAAATATAAACTAGCTGCCAACAATGGGGAAAATTCTTTGCACGGTGGCCTCAAAGGGTATGATAAGGTGGTGTGGACTATTGAACAAACCACAGACAGTTCCATGACTCTGTCCTATTTAAGTATAGATGGAGAAGAAGGGTTTCCTGGGAATCTTACTTCGAGAATCAAGTATACACTCACTGCAGATAATCAATTTAAATTGGAGTACGCGGCAACGACGGATGCGCCTACCATCGTCAATCTAACTAATCACGCTTATTTTAATTTATCGGCTGGTAGTGACAGTACCATTTTAAATCATGAACTGACATTGTATGCCGACCAATACACTCCAGTCAATGCACAACTTATTCCTCTAGGAAAGCATGCTTCAGTGAAAGGAACTCCAATGGATTTTTCTGTTCCAAAACAAATTGGTAAGGATATAGATCAAGTCAAAGGTGGGTATGATCACAATTATGTCATCAATGCAGGTGGGAAAGTTGCAGAAGTGTATCATGCTGCATCAGGAAGAGTAATGACAGTGTTGACTACCCAGCCTGGTGTTCAATTTTATACTGGAAATTTTCTCAATGCAAATCATATCGATACCAAGGATGGTCGTCGATACGGAAAACATGCTGGATTTTGTTTGGAAACTCAACATTTTCCAGATTCTCCAAATCAACCTTCTTATCCAACTACCGTGCTGAATCCTGGTCAATCGTACAATCAATCTACTGTGTATGCGTTCAGTACCAAATAAAGCTATTCTATCCTGGTTATGGGTATTAAGTTTACTTTCGATTCACTGTGTTACGAATAAAAAAATTAAACAAGGAATCGTCGAAGCATCTGATAAAAGTAAAATCAGTTATATCGAAGTAGGGCAAGGAGATACCACATTATTTTTTATTCATGGATGGTGTATCAACAAAGAATATTGGTCGAATCAGTTTGATCATTTTTCAAGTCGATACAAAATAGTAGCGATAGACTTACCTGGCTTTGGAGCATCTTCTAAAACCCGACCTGACTGGAGTTTTGAACAATATGCAGAAGATGTAAAAACCTGTATTGATCATTTGAAACTCAAGCATGTTATTTTGGTCGGCCACTCCATGTCAGGCGACATTATTTTAAAAACAGAAAATATCGCCTCAGCTTCCTTGGTTGGAATCATTGGAATAGATAATCTTCATGAACCCAAAGGCCTTATGGATTCAGTTAGTTTAGCTCAAACTGCTTCCTATTATGATCAAATGGAAAAAGATTTTCAATTCACTGTGATGAAAGATGCGAAAGCAAATTTATTTAAAGACTTCACCCCACCCGCAGTAGTATCACGAGTCATTGCTGATATTTCTGCCACCAACCCAACATTGGCAGTAGATGTATTAAGATCCTTGACGACCATTAGCCAAACAGAAAAAAAAATGATGCAAAACCTTAAACATACTCTTTGTCTGGTCAATAGTGATGTCTACCCTGTACAAATGGATTCATTACATAAATATTGTGCCAGAGGAATAAAAGTTTATACAGTAAACGCCACAGGTCATTATCCGATGATCGAAAAGCCGGAAGCATTTAATCTTGCTTTACAAAAGGCTATTTGGAAACAATAATTTTCAGATATGCCACAACTTGTCTCGTTTGAGTTTAATCAACTGCAACATATCGGTATTCCGGTGAAAAACCTCGAAGCCTCCAAAGCATTTTATCAATTGTTCGGCTTTGAAGAAGTGATGAGAAAACCATTTGGCCACCTGGAAGGAAAAGGACTTTGTATAATGATGAAAAAAGGAAATATCATGCTGGAATTCTATCAATTACTTGCATCAACTGTAACCCGTGAAATAGTCAATCGGTCAGACGGCCATATAGATCATATAGCCTTTGATGTAAAAGATATTGATATAGCATTTCATGCAATTACTGAGGCTGGTTTCAATCCAATACAGCTTGATCCAGAAAAGTTAGATTTTTGGGAAAAAGGATGTAGGTTTTTTCATATTTTAGGACCAGATGGAGAGCGCTTAGAGTTCAACCAGGTCATATAATATCTATTGATGAAAACTCTTACTGATTACTGCTAATACATCTCGAATGCTATGCCGCCAATAAGTCCAGTCATGGACACCATCACGCATCCTATATTCATGAGGTATGCCTTTTTCTTTAAGTAATTTGTGCATGGCTGCATTGCCAGAGCTCAAAAAATCATCATCACCACAATCCAAGTAAAATTTTATCGTTTTAATTTTTTTAGTATTCATCGTATCACTAACTATCCGATAGGGGTCATTGGCTTTATAGGTTTCATTTATTCTAGCCATTCCGTTGAGTCCAGGTCCATATAATACTGAAAAGGTACGGTCATAATTGGCCTTTGGAGCATTGATGGTCGAGGATTCTTCGAAAAATGCTGCACTTAAAGGCGCACAGTGTGCAAAGAGTTCGGGATGTTTGATCGCAAACAGGAATGAACCATACCCACCCATACTCAAGCCGCTCACAGATCTAAATTTTTTTTCCTTACGGATACGATAAGTAGATTCAACAAAAGGCATGAATTCATTAAAAAAATAATCCTCATAAGGAATGGATTGATCAAAATTATTAATATACCAACTTACGCCACCATCTGGCATCACGATAATCATGGGAGTAGCCTCACCTTTGGAGATCATTTCGTTTGCTATATGTTCGATTTCGCCATACTGAGTCCAGCCTGTCTCATCATCCGTATATCCGTGTAATAAGTACAAAACTGGATAGCTGCGACTGGAAGTGTTATATCCTTCAGGGAGGTAGACGGAATATTCCATTTTTTTACCAAAATAGCGGCTTTGGATATTCAAGCTTTCAAGAAGTTGACCTTGAGCTGAAACTTGACTAGCCAAACAAAAACTAAGTGCAAACAAAGTCAAAAACAATTTTTTCATAGATGTCTGTTATGTGTGCAAATTAACTCACCTTTCGTTACCGTCAAAATGGGTTTCCTCACTTTCGCAGAATATGCTCAACAATTTACTCAAAGTTTAACGAGGATTTAAGATCATCAGCAGATATGGTTACGTTTGTACTTCGTACCTTTTCTCGATATGATGAAATCCTATATTTTTTACTTTTGGATTCTTTTAACTTTGCATGCTTCAGCACAGTCTAAACCTGATAATTTTCTCACTCATAAGGATGCCGACCCGAAAGCCAAAGCACTTTTAAAACAAGTTAAAGACGAACTCAAACTCGATAAAGGAGTAGAGATAGTATTTGATTTTAAATATTATCCTGCGGAGGGTAGCCTGACCCATCAAAAAGGAACACTACAAATCAAAGGGAAAAAATTTATTCTCAATATCAATGATCAGGAATTGATTTCTGATGGTACCTCACTCTGGACATTTTTGAAAAAACGCAATGAGGTTCAAATACAGGAAGCTAAAGGCGTAGAAGATGACCCAATGTCGCCATTCCGGCTTTTGCAGATTCACGACTCGCCTGATTTTACCTATATCCTTTCCGGAACTACTAAAGAAAAGAATGTTTCCTTCGATATAGTCGAGTTCAAACCTCTGGACACTAAAGCAGACTTTTTTAAGATCAAAACAGAGGTCGATCGTGTAAAAAAACAATACCATAAGATTGTTTTGTACCTCAAGAATGGCGATCAATATGCTTTAGAGATTAGATCACAAGTGAGTAAAGCAATACCTGAAAATTTGTTTACCTGGGATAGTAAAATGCATGCAGGTGTGAAGGTAGAAGACCTGAGGTAATGGAGGGTATTCTTTTATAATGCACAAATAATCTGGACAAAAATTTCATGATTATTCAATTTAAAGTACGCTTACTTTTTTTCTATATTCATTGAATTCAGCGCTAAAGGAATAATCCTACCTTAGCGTTCCCTAATCATTTAAAAAACCTAACTGAATGTCAGACTTGAAGAAAGATGCTCTTGACTACCATCAAATGGGGCGTCCTGGTAAAATCGAAGTGATTCCATCGAAGCCTCATGCTACCCAAAAAGACCTCAGCTTGGCCTATTCTCCTGGAGTGGCTGAGCCCTGTCTAGCTATCAAAGACAATCCTGAAGATGTGTATAAGTATACTGCTAAAGGCAATCTGGTTGCTGTCATCTCTAATGGAACTGCGGTACTAGGTCTGGGTAATATTGGCGCACTGGCAGGCAAGCCAGTCATGGAAGGTAAAGGCTTATTATTTAAAATTTATGCTGATATCGATGTATTTGACATTGAGATCGATGAGACAGATCCTGATAAATTGGTAGAAACAATCAAGGCTATTTCGCCTACTTTTGGAGGCATCAACCTGGAAGACATTAAGGCGCCAGAGTGTTTTTACATCGAAGACCGATTAAAAAAGGAATTGGACATCCCTCTGATGCATGATGATCAACATGGGACTGCTATCATATCTTCTGCAGCTCTATTAAATGCATTGGAAATAGTGAATAAAAAAATAGAGGAAGTCAAAATCGTAGTCAGTGGATCCGGTGCATCTGCAATTTCTTGTACTCGACTCTATACCAAACTGGGAGCAAAAAAAGCGAATATCGTCATGCTTGATAGTACTGGTGTGCTCAATAAAAAAAGAACCGATCTTAATAAACAGAAACAAGAGTTTGTAACAGATCGCAACATTGATACACTGGAGCAGGCATTAAAAGGTGCAGATGTATTCTTAGGACTAAGTGTGGCGGGAGTGATGAGTAAAGAGATGCTTCAATCCATGGCCACAGATCCGATCGTGTTTGCACTTGCGAACCCTAATCCTGAAATTTCTTATCCTGATGCCACTAGTGCCCGCAAAGATGTGATCATGGCAACTGGGAGATCCGATTATCCTAATCAGGTCAATAATGTACTGGGCTTTCCTTATATCTTTAGAGGCGCATTGGATGTAAGGGCTAAAGTGATCAATGATGAAATGAAATTGGCAGCAGCTAAAGCTCTTGCTGAACTAGCCAAACTACCAGTGCCTGAAGAAGTGAATTCCGCATATGGTGGTATCAATCTGCACTTTGGACCGGAGTACATCATTCCAAAACCAGTAGATCCAAGATTGATTACTTCTGTCACCATCGCTGTAGCTAAAGCCGCGGTGGAATCTGGTGTGGCTCAAAAAAATATAGAGAATTGGGAGGCTTATTCAGAAGAACTAACGAAACGATTAGGGCTTTATAAACCACTGATCCGACAGATTCGATCTAAAGCAAAATCTAATCCAATGCGTGTAGTTTTTGCTGAAGCAGAACATTATAAAATACTCAAAGCAGCTGAAATCTGTATCGAAGAAAATATTGCTAAACCTATTCTGTTAGGCAATGAAGACAATATAAAAGAACTGATCGCTGAGTATGAACTCGCATTGGAAGATGCCATCATCATCGATCCTAGGTCGAAAAAAGAAGAAACAAGAAGAAGTGAATTTGCCAAAACGTATTTTAATAAACGAAAACGCAAAGGGGTCACCTTGCGTTCAGCAGAAAACTCTATGGTAGAGTGGAATTATTTTGGATTGAGCCTCATAGATCATGGTCATGCCGATGCTCTGGTAAGTGGATTGACGGCTAATTACCCAGAGTTTTTAAGACCAGCTTTGCGATTGTTTGGTAAATCGGATGATGTCAATATCGTTGCAGGTATGGATATCTTGATGACCAAACAAGGGCCTTTGTTTTTTGCAGATACGATGGTCAACCTCGATCCGGATGTAAAATCTATCGTGGATATTACTGTACAGATTGCGGCAGCGGTGCGTCGATTTGGCATAGAGCCTAAGATCGCTTTACTATCGTATTCCAATTTTGGCTCAGTAAAAGGCTCAGTACCTTTAAAGATGAGAGAGGCAATAGCTATTTTACATCGAGATCATCCCAATCTCCTGGTCGATGGAGATATCCAAGGTAATTTTGCCATCAATAAAGATCTGGTCAAAGAAACTTTCCCATTTTCAAAACTTGTAGATGGACCTGCAAATACGTTGATTTTTCCTAATCTGGCTTCGTCTCATATTGCTTTCAAACTTTTAAAAGAAGGGGGTAACCTGGATTCGATCGGCCCGGTCTTGGTGGGCTTGAAAAAATCTGTCCATATCCTTTCTTTGGGAAGTACGGTTGGGGAAATTGTAAATATGGTGAGCCTGGCGGTCATGGACGCTCAGTTGAAAGAGTTGTAAGTCGATAGTCTTAAGTCGATAGTCGTAAGTCGATGAGTCGTAAGTCGTAAGTCGTAAGTCGCGAAGCGATAGTCGGGAGTCGATAGTCGTAAGTAAGTCGATAATCAATAGTCAAAAAGTCATAAATAAATGGTAATTCTGAGATTTGAAGATATAATAGCATGGCAAAAAGCTCAAGAATACGCTTTGGAAATTTATAGTATCTTTTCGAAAGTTAAAGATTTTGGGTTTAAAGATCAGATCTGCAGAGCTACTATTTCGATATCAAATAATATAGCCGAGGGATTTGATAGAAGTAGTGATGCTGATTTTAGGAGATTCCTTTACATAGCTTTAGCTTCATGCAGTGAGTCAAAATCAATGTTGTATTTAGCTGAAAAACTAAAATATATCAATGAAGAACAGAAAATTAGATTGTTAGATAATAGCAATGAAATTTCAAAAATCATTCGCGGGTTGATTAAGTCAGTGAGTCGTAAGTCGTAAGTCAAATAGTCGTAAGTCGTAAGTCAAATAGTCGATAGTCATTAGTCAAATAGTCGATAGTCGTAAGTCAATAGTCGATAGTCGTAAGTCAATTGTCAAATAGTCGTAAGTCAAATAGTCGATAGTCGATAGTCGTAAGTCAATAGTCAAATAGTCGTAAGTCAAATAGTCGATAGTCGTAAGTCAATAGTCAATAGTCAATTAGTCGTAAGTCGATAGTCTTGACTTTTGACTTACGACTAATTGACTTACGACTATTTGACTATTTTTACCTTATGGCAGGAAATCAATTTGGTGAAATATTCAGAATTAGCACATTTGGTGAATCTCATGGGAAAGCTGTTGGAGTCGTCATCGATGGTTGCCCTGCAGGACTTTTTATACAAC
>JAYSTG010000329.1:0-3947 GCA_043719965.1 Saprospiraceae bacterium
GAATATGTTGTTTTTCATATTCGTAAAATCGCTCGGTACGAATAGCTTCAATCTCCGGTACAATGAGATCAGGCTTGTGTTTGGCCACGATCGCGTCGAGTTGATCCCCATGGAGCATATCGATGACTTCATAGCTATCTGATACTTGCATGGCAGGAGCACCTGCATAACTATCTACTGCTACCACGGTCTGGCCCAATCTTTTTAATGCAATGACCAGTTCTTTTCCAAGCTCACCACTACCTAATAGCAGGATCTTTTTATGCATAATAGTTAAGATTGTTTTTTAAATCCAAAAGATAGGACAAATTAACTCAAAAATTATTAAGGTCGCGCTGGGCTTATAACTATTCGTATAAAATCTAGCATAAAGTGGTACGTAAAAATGTGAAATTGCACATAAAATGGTACGTAAAAATGTATTTTTTCAAAAAAGTGGTTCCAATAAATGTAATTTTGTACTATGAAACGAAATCAACTCAAGTTATTAAAGTTATGGAAAAACAGGAATGATAGAAAACCATTAATATTAAATGGTGCTCGACAAGTAGGCAAAACCTGGTTGATAAAAGAGTTTGGAAAAGCCGAATATCAAAGTGTTGCCTATATCAATTTTGAGGATAATTTAAACTTTCGTAAGATATTTGATGAAGGATTTGATATTCCTCGAATTCTCCAAGGGATTCAGGCTGCAACAGGCATAAAACCTGAACTAGGTAATACCCTTATCTTTTTTGATGAAATACAACTTTCTCCACGTGCTCTTACTTCACTTAAATATTTTAATGAAAACGCTAATTCTTATCATATTGCATGTGCTGGTTCAATGCTTGGTATTGCATTAGCGAACCAATCTTCCTTTCCAGTTGGACAAGTGGAGTTCATTGATCTTTACCCTTTAAATTTTGAAGAATTTTTAGAAGCATCAGGTGAAGATGAATTGCTTAAAATGCTTCAGGCTAAAGATTGGTCTTTAATCAAAGTCTTTGCTTCGAGGTTTTCTAATTTATTAAGAACATATTATTTCACAGGTGGTATGCCAGAAGTAGTAGCTGACTATCTCAAAAATAACTCATTTGAACAAGTGAGGACAATTCAAAACAATATTTTACGTACATATGAACTTGATTTTTCCAAACATGCACCCGGAAGGATTGTCCCTCGAATAAGGATGTTATGGGATTCTATACCTTCGCAATTGGCAAAAGAAAATCGAAAATTCATTTATAATGCGGTGAAACCAGGATCAAGAGCAAAAGAGTTTGAATTAGCTTTGCATTGGCTTATAGACGCTGGATTAATCCATAAAATAAATAATGTCTCCGCTCCTAAGCTGCCATTAAAAGCCTATGAAGATTTAGATTCATTTAAACTATTCTTATTAGACATTGGACTATTACTAGCTAAAGCTGATCTTGAAAGTGCACAAGTAATCACGCATAGTGAAAAAGTAATTGAATTTAAGGGCGCGTATACTGAACAATATGTCCTGCAACAACTTAAAACAACCTATCTGAAGAAAGCATATTACTGGTCGTCATCCAATCAAAAATCAGAAATTGATTTTTTAGTTGAAGGCAATAAGAATATCTGGCCGATAGAAGTCAAAGCATCAGAAAACCTACAGTCAAAAAGCCTTAGAGTTTACTACGAAAAATATAAACCCCCATTTGCAATACGTACTTCTATGTCTGACTTTAGAATACAAGATTGGCTGATGAATATACCATTATATGGAATCAATCAATTGCCTAAAATAATAAGTGAGCAATAATATATTTCTTGTCTACTATTACTTATTATTTCACCATCTTCTTGGCTTCAGTATATCGTTTAGCTACTTCATCCCAGTTGATTACATTCCAGATCGCGGTAAGATAGTCTGCACGTTTATTTTGATATTTGAGATAGTAGGCATGCTCCCAGACATCGATACCAAGTATAGGGTGTCCTTTAATCTCAGCAATATTCATAAGCGGATTATCTTGATTGGGTGTTGAGCCTACGGTCAATTTTCCTTTTGCATCTGATACTAACCATGCCCATCCTGAACCAAATCTACCTGCACCAGCTTTATTCATCTGTTCTTTTAGCCCAGCCAAGTCTTTATATATAGTGTTGATAGCTGCAGCTAATTCTCCTGTAGGCATAGTTGTCGCTTTAGGACTTAGAAGTTTCCAGAACATGGCATGATTGTAATGACCGCCTCCATTGTTTCGGATTGCAGGAGATTGTTTATCTATTGAAGCAAAGAGTTGTTCCAAGCTTAGCTTTGCAGCAGCTGCATTTGTACTCATTTCTTTATTCAGGTTAGTCACATATGCATTATGATGTTTATCGTGATGTATCTCCATGGTCTTGGCATCGATATGTGGTTCCAATGCATTGAAAGCATAGTCTAGCGGTGGAAGGGCATATTGATCCGTAGGGGTAAACATAGGGTTTGAAAAATCGCGGTTAATAGTTTCAGAGCTTAATGGGTTATTTCGGATAATAGAAAACAACCCGAAGGCACTTACGCTTTTTAAAAAATGTCTTTTTTGCATAATATCATGATTTTTTTCAAAGGTAAGGATTTTTATGACGAGCCAAGCTTGGACATATTCTGTGTAAATTGCAGGGTCTTTATTCATAATTTCATATAATGAAAAAATCAGCCCTTACTTTATCTTTCATTCTTTTCACATTATTTAATGGGAATACACAAACCATTGACCCGTGGAAAATTACAGCAACCTCCATTGACCCAACTAATTATTTTGGTATCACTTCTGCCAATGGAATGATCGGCATAGTTTCAGCACCGGAACCCTTCAAAGTAAAAGATGTAGTACTTGCTGGCGCTTATGATCTATATGGTAGAGGACGAGTGAGTAATTTTCTCAAGAGCTTTAATCTGCTCAATATGTACCTCGAGATCGATGGTCAACGTATGGACGCTAAAAATATCAAATCGTTGAAACAATCTTTAGACTTTCAATCTGGTGTATTTACATGTTCTTTTGATTTTCAGGATAAGGCGAGTATCCGTTATTCGTATATGGCTTTGCGACACCTTCCTTTTTGTGTCTTGATGGATATCTCTGTAGCAGCGAAAAAAAACATTAAGATTACAGCAGCCTCTGTGATGGAAGCGCCAGATGCTTTGCGTGATGTTGAAAATTATTACAATGAAATCGATCGACCCCATGTGACCATGAGTTTGCTTACCTCGACCGCAAAAAGTCCTACCGGCAAATTACAATTGTGTGCTTCTAATACTTTTTTGTTTAATGAAGCACATGGACAAGAACCACGCGTCATCCATGAAATGTGGGATAATAATATGCACTTGCTTAAATTTTCTAATTCCATTATTGCAGGCCAGACCTACAATTATGCGTTAGCCGGATCATCGATTACCTCTGCACATCACGACGATCCGCTCAATGAAGCAGAACGACTCACGATCTATGCAAAACTGGAAGGTAAGGATCGGCTGATTCAATTTCATCGTAAGGCATGGGCTGAGTTATGGACTAGTAATATTATTATAGATGCAGACCCTCAAGCACAGCAAGACATCAATAGTATGCTTTACCACCTTTATGCTTTCACACGAGAGGGGACTGCACTATCACCTTCACCGATGGGCTTAAGCGGTCTCGGTTACAATGGCCATGTGTTTTGGGATACTGAGTTGTGGATGTATCCGGCTTTATTGGTCTTGCAACCCATGTTGGCAAAAAGTATGATGGAATATCGTTACCAACGCCTCGATGCTGCTAAGCGCAATGCTTTCTCCAAAGGATTTAAAGGTGCAATGTTTCCCTGGGAAAGTGCTGCAACTGGTGTAGAAGAGACTCCGGTATGGGCGCTCAGTGGTCCCTTTGAACACCATATCACAGCTTGCGTCGGTATCGCTGCTTGGAATTATTATTGTGTGACTCAGGATAAAATCTGGTTGC
>JAYSTG010000330.1:0-3946 GCA_043719965.1 Saprospiraceae bacterium
ATCATTGAATAAAAACCAATCCAGGAGCAGTCCTTGTTCCTGAACCTTTGGGATCAACTGCTGCACCAATGATGCATCATCCAGATCTACGGCCATCCATAGTCCTCCGGGATGACGCACTTCTTTGATACTCGGATGGATCAATAAATTTTTAAACCTATTTGCTTTCAAATTACTTTGTGTCACTATATCAGTCTCTGTCAATACGGTCAAAGCAGCGAGACCTGCTGCACAAGACAGTGGATGACCACCAAAAGTGCTCATATGAGTCAATGGAGGATCATCGGCAAGAGAACTAAACAAATCATGATGAGCAATACATGCTGATAACGGGAGTCCGCCTCCCAAGCTTTTTCCTAATACTAAAATGTCTGGTTGAAAATCAAAATGCTCCATCGCAAAAAGTTTACCCGTCCTGCCCATAGCAGATTGGATTTCATCCAGTATGATTAATACCTGATGTTTTTTACAAAGATTCATTAAGGCTGTTAGCCATTCCTGTTCCGGCACGTAGATACCTGCTTCGCCTTGGATCATTTCAAGGACCACTGCAGCTACGCTGGAGTTTATTTGATCCAAATCATGAATATCATTAAATGTTATATGCCCGATACCCGGCAAGATAGGTTGATAAGGTTGGGTTTTTGAAGGATCACTCATCAGGCTCAACGCTCCATAGGTACTGCCATGATAAGCGTTTTTGCAGGCTAGTATATTTGGTCTACCGGTGTTTTTTCTTGCTAATTTTAAAGCTGTTTCTATGGCCTCTGTTCCAGAAGATAGAAAATAGACTTGATCTAATCGACTAGGCAGTTTTGAAAGTAATAAATCCGCAAGTAAGACTTGAGGTGATTGAATATGTTCGCCATAGACCATGGTATGCAGATATTGATCTGCTTGATTATGGATAGCCTTTATTATCTCAGGATGGCTATGTCCTAAATTACTGACGCCAATCCCTGAAATAAAATCCAAATAAGTCTTACCTTCTACATCAAATAAGTGAGAACCTTTGGAAGAAATCACTTCGAAGCCAAGGGGGAAAGGGCTGGTCTTTGCGATGCTGGAATAAAACTTCGAACGAACTGTCATAACATTATAAATAATAATTTCGTTTAATTTAAAGCGGGTCATAAAAGAAAAAACTACAATTTGGCATATTTATGGCTTAAAGGTATGACCTGGAGGGTAATTCACCGTCTCCATAAGATGAGATTTATGATACAGAAAGTTGTTGGATTCACGATAGTCATGTTTATTTTCGGATGTAATAATCTGACTGACAAGCCTATGGCATATGAGATCCATGGTATCGATGTCTCCCATTTTCAAGGAAAAGTGGATTGGGGGCTAGTAAGAGACCAAGGAGTCTCTTTTGCGTTTATCAAAGCTACAGAAGGACTGAATCATTGCGATACGATGTTTTATAATCATTGGAAAGCACTCAAGCTTGCAGATATCAAACGTGGAGCTTATCATTTTTTCAATCCAGATCTCGACCCCTATCTGCAAGCTCAGAATTTTATGATGAATGTCAGTCTCAAGAATGGGGATCTGCCACCCGTGCTCGATATGGAAGTGACTGATTTTGATCAGCCTGAAGTATTGGTTGAAAACATTAAAATCTGGCTGAATATGATCTCGACTTCATATCATACGAAACCAATAATTTATACGAACCTCAAAGCCTACTATCGATTCATAGCCGGAAGATTTGATGATTATCCAATCTGGATCGCTCGATATAATGATAAAGCTCCGGAACTCGGGAATAATAAGACATGGAAGTTTTGGCAATATGCCAACAGTGGAAGAATACGAGGTATCAAGCACGATGTGGACTTTAATGCATTCAACGGCACCTATGCTCAGTTAGAATCTTTATGTGTAAAAAACTTACCTTCTGGAGAATATATAGAATTGGTCCGATCAAAAGGAAAATGAGCAAAATAATTTATTAAGAAAACATTAGCATTCCCTGGCATCCTATTTGGATACACAATCTACTCATCTGCTCGTTGTATTAAACTAATTACATAATAAATATGAGTTACCTTTACTTTCTTTATGTTTAAGTACATATCTCTACTGCCGATAATAGTCAGTTTATCCGTCCACATGGATGCACAGCCTATGCGCGGATGGGAAGCAGGGGGATGGCTTGGAGCAGCTCATTATTTTGGTGATCTCAACACTACTTTTGAATTTGATCAGCCGGGACTTCAGGGAAGTGCAGCGCTACGTTATAATTTTAATCAGCGGATATCCACTATGGCCAAAGTATCAGGCTTGAGACTTGGGGCCAAAGATGTCAACTCCACCAATGCTTTTGAACGAGATCGTAACCTTAGTTTTTTTTCTACTGTGATCGAGGCCGGAGCTCAGATAGAGTTTAATTTTTTCCCGTACAAGCATGGCGATAAAACACGATTTTATACACCTTATTTATTTGTAGGACTTGCCGGTTTTCGGTTCGATCCAAAGACCAAGTACAATGATGGCATAGTTCGTCTTCAGCCTTTAGGTACTGAAGGGCAACCCATAGGCAAAGAATACTCGCTGATCCAACCTGCCATCCAATATGGTATGGGGTTTAAATATGATCTTGATCCCTCATGGAGTCTCAATATCGAATTCAGCGCACGTAACCTGTTTACCGATTATTTGGATGATGTAAGTAAAGTTTATCCAGCATCCGACCAACTTTCTGGTCGAGGACCATTGACTTCTATATTGAGCAATAGAAGCTTGTCTTCTCGCATAGAGCCTGGAAGGCAAAGGGGTGACCGCCGGGAAACAGATGGATACGGAATGCTCACTATTGGGATAATGTATTTTTTTAATCCTCTACCCTGTCCTCAGATCACTAAGTAGATTTTGATCTGATTTTTTAACTAATCAATTTCTACTTTATAGTTTCAACAGGCTCATTTTCAGGATATAATAGTATTTTATTCTGAATATTAAGAAAATATTCGTCGATAAAATATAATATTTTACATTATTCCCATTGATTTAATTAACAGTGTAAAGTATATTTGCGCTATTATTTACAATCTATGGGTATTTCAGATCGAAAAGAAAGAGAAAAATTAGAGCTCAAAGAGCTTATATTGAAGGAGGCAAGAGCGCTTTTTTTGGATGAAGGGTTTGAAAAAACTTCGATTCGAAAAATTGCGGATCGGATAGAGTACAGCCCTACAACCCTCTATCTCTATTTTCAAGATAAAAATGATTTACTACTTGCTTTACACCAGGAGTCGTTCACTCATTTATTTCAATCACTTTCCTCCGTCGCTTCTGAACCAGATGCATTCGCACGACTGACCGCTTTGGGTAAAGCCTATATCGAGTATGGGCTTAAGAATCCTGAAGAGTATGAATTAATGTTTTCTTTAAAAGCTCCTTTAGATGCGTTGGCCTGTAAAGATGAAATCTGGTGCGATGGCCTGAGAGCTATTGAATTGGTCAAGACTATGGTTCAAGATTGTAAAATCAACGGTTATTTTCCACAAGACCTTAATGAGGAAACCACCGCAATCATGTTATGGAGTCAAGTCCATGGATTGGTCAGTTTACACCTGAACAATAGGTTCAATATGTTTCAGGATAGAGACTTAAACGCCATCGTACAAGATGTATTTCATTTGTTTACGCTGTATTTGAAAAGATTTAAGTAGACCTCATTTTTTATTCCAATCATGATCAATATTCTAACCATGCAAATTTTTCGTTTGAAACTACTTTTACTGACTTTCATAATAGTCCTACTTTATTCCAATGAGGTCTATGCTCAATCAACCTCTTTAGACCAGTACATTAAACAAGCACTACAGTCCAATGGCCTCATCCAAGAACAAACAGCTTTGATCGAAGAGAAAAAAATTGGGCTCCAATTAGCGAATAAACAGTTCAGTCCTGAAGTTAATTTCGGTACTAGATATAC
>JAYSTG010000034.1:0-5858 GCA_043719965.1 Saprospiraceae bacterium
CCAAGCAACCATTTAAATAAATTCCGCAGGCGTAATGTTCAAAATGAGGTCGTTCGTCTTTTACCCAAGCGTCGTCTGTCCGACCGTCACCGTCTTCGATAGCATGTCTTAATGCATTATGAAGTCGGCGAGCGAGCATTAAGAATTCTTTTTTTATTTTCATGTCGACCGAGATTTTATTGTCTTGTCAGTCCGCGGCAATTAGCTTAAACATCCAGCTATACGACATATCGCATAAAATAGTCTATATCTGATGCAATTACAAAAAAATTCCAATACTAGTCAGTTCAACGTTCTAATAAATTTCTAAAATATTTCGTGTATCGATATTAAAAAAGTCAGCCCACCGCCTCAGTATCACTATAAGCTTTGACCTCCTCCTTGACCCAAAAACAAGTAATCGCAGCAGCAAGCAAACAAAGTCCACATAACATCAAGGCATTGCGAGGATCATCTCCGAGTAGCGTTTTATAAAATAAAGGCACCGTCAACATCCCGATAAACTGCGGCACACATATAAATGCATTAATCAATCCCATATATACTCCCATACGAGCAGGTGATACAGCATCTGCGATCATAAGGTAAGGTATCGCTACGATCGATCCCCAGGCAAAGCCCATCATCGTCATGCCGGCAAAATAGATCCACTTGCTATTGCTCAGGATCATGATAAAAAATCCTATAGCTCCTATCGTAAGGAATAGAGCATGGGTCATTCTACGACTACCCAACCTTTTTACGATCGCCGGTATGAAGATCGAAATCACAAAACAAGAAATACTGAACATCGCAAAACACATACTGCCCCAGTTTTTTCCGTCTTCAAATCCAGCAGGATTAGCCTCAGGGCTGGCTGCATCAAAAGCATATTTAGCAGCAGCCAGCGATAAAAATTGCCACATCAGCGGTAGGCCATACCAGGTAAATAATTTTACCCACCAGATTTGTTTCATCACCGGAGGCATTTCTGCCAGGGAGGATAGTATCTCTTTGAATACTGATAACATCAATAATAAATAGGAAGCAGCGAAAACACCAAATCCCCAGAATAATCCATTGACCAAGCCTCCGGTCCGGGACGCAAATAAAAATGCTCCAACCCCAAAGCCTAGGGCTACTCCCCAATGCCATTTTTTCATGGCCTGTACTTGTGATTCGGTATAGATGGTTTTTGTAATCTTCGTTTCATCTTCAGGAGGATACTCTTTAGTCGTGTACATAGTCCAGAATACGGTAAGAAGTATGGAAGCCGCCCCTATATAAAATGGGTATCGTACAGAATTGGGTATACCATTAGTGATACTGGCATCACTGCCCAAAGCCAGCGAAATCCCTATCAATGGAAGTATAAAAGGCATGAGATTGGATAAGGTCTGTGCAAAGCCAATCATGAAAGATTGTAAGGCATAGCCCACAGGTCGTTGTTTTGGATTGAGCATATCCCCTACAAATGCTCGAAAAGATTCCATGGAACTATTAAGTCCGGCATCCAGCAACCACATGAGACAGGCTGCCATGAATACTGATTTAGAATTAGGCATCAGGATCATGGCTATACTACCTGCAATAGCGCCTACCAAAGTATATGGCATGCGTCGGCCCCATTTCGGTGACCAACTTTTATCAGACAGTGCACCGATGATGGGTTGTAATAATAATCCGGTCAATGGGCCTGCGAGCCACAATCCTGGTATACTGCTTTCATCAGCGCCAAGGTATCTATAGATCGGGCTCATATTAGATTGCTGTAAGCCAAAACCATATTGGATGCCGAGAAAACCAAAACTCATATTGAGGATATGGCGGAAACTGAGGTTAGGTCGTTGATTCATTTCAATTTAATATGCGATGCCGAATGTAGGTAAATTTTGGTGAAATGTAGTGTGACCGCGCTGCGGTCACAGGGTGGTGTAATTAAAATGTGGGGAAGAGAGTTGTAGCATAAGCGATCGCGAGTTTTCATGCCTTATGACCTCGCTGTGATCGTTGGGTGATGTAGATATTCATTAGCAGAACCTGCAAGAGATGGTAAGCGCTCCACTACGGAACAAAGCAAAAAACTTTAGTAATCTTTGTTTCACTTTGTTTAAAGGCATTTTTATCAGAATTTTTAAAAATTCATTATATTAATTCAATAATTTATCTCAGTTTTATCTCGATATGAAAGCAGTGATAGGGATAGATTATGGTACGGACTCGGTACGAGCATTAATCGTAAATGCGGATGATGGCCAAGAACTCGGTAGTCATGTTTTTTATTACCCCAGATGGAAAAAAGGATGGTATTGTGATCCGAGCAAAAATCTATGGCGGCAGCATCCATTGGATTATATAGAAGGCTTGGAAGCTTCGGTACTTGGCGCTTTACATCAAGCAGGCCCTGGTATAGCCCAGAAGATCGTAGGTATCGGCATCGATACAACCGGTTCTACACCGATAGCGGTAGATAAAACCGGGACACCGCTCTCTTTGCTTCCAGCGTTTGAATCCAATCCGCATGCCATGTTTGTACTATGGAAAGATCATACTGCAGTACGAGAAGCTGATGAGATCAATACACTCTGTCGTCAATGGCATACAGACTATTCCAAATTTGAAGGAGGTATTTATTCTTCTGAATGGTTTTGGGCGAAGATCTTAAAAGTGTCACGTGAAGACCAGGCTGTATTAATACATGCCTATACCTGGATCGAACATTGTGATTATATCCCGTATCTTCTTACAGGAGGGGCAGATATACATACGATGAAGCGAAGCCGATGTGCAGCAGGACATAAAGCGCTCTGGCACTCCAGTTGGAACGGTCTACCTCCAAATGATTTTTTTAAGACACTGGATCCTGTTTTACATGGACTTCGAGATCGCATGGATGATGACACTTATACTTCAGATCAAATAGCTGGTCATTTATCACCGGATTGGGCAAAAAAATTAGGCCTTTCCACCGGTGTTACGATAGCGGTAGGTGCATTCGATGCTCATATGGGTGCAGTCGGTGGCCAGATCAAACCTTATTATTTAACCAAAATAATGGGTACATCTACCTGTGATATCTTGGTAGCTCCTGATGAAACAAATGAAAAACTGGTCAAAGGAATCTGTGGACAAGTGGATGGATCCGTGATACCCGGGATGTTAGGCTTAGAAGCAGGCCAATCAGGTTTCGGTGATATCTATGCTTGGTTCGTACGGGTGCTTTCTTATTCTGTAAAAGAAGTCGTTTCTTCCTCTGCTTTAATAGAAGACACCGTAAAAGAAAAATTAATAGAAGAATCGATTGATCGGTTGATGACCAAATTGAGCCAGGATGCTATGCAGGTACCGATTGGTGCAGGAGGCGTCTTATCGCTGGATTGGATGAATGGACGAAGAACACCTGATGCAAATCAAAATCTAAAAGGAGTAATCAGTGGCCTTCACCTGGGGAGTGATGCTCCGCAAATCTTTAGATCCTTGGTAGAGTCCACTTGCTATGGAGCAAGATTGATTGTAGATCGATTTAGAGAAGAAGGCATACCTATCCAAGGATTGATCGGACTAGGTGGAGTCGCAAAAAAATCACCTTTCATCATGCAGATCATGGCTGATGTCATGAATATGCCGATAAAAATTGTCAGATCAGAACAAGCGTGTGCTTTAGGCGCAGCTATGTTTGCAGCAGTAACTGCCGGAGTGTATAAAGATATCTCCACTGCTATGGAGATTATGGGGTCAGGATTTGATATTGAATATCTACCTCAAAAACGAGCAGTAGCAGCATATGAAATATGGTATCAACAATATAAATCCCTATGTAAAACTTTGGAAAGCAAACTCCAATAACGATCCCAATCCTATATTAACGACAATAGATTATTTAATGGATAAATACCAAGACCTAAAACAAGTTGCCTTCGAAGCAAACCTCCAATTGCCTAAATTGGGTTTAGTGTTGTTTACATTCGGTAATGCAAGCGCAAGAGATCATGATCTAGGGGTATTTGCGATCAAACCTAGTGGAGTGCCTTACGATCGACTCACCCCATCTGATATGGTCATCATAGACTATGATGGAAATGTAGTCGAAGGAAAATTAAGACCCTCCTCTGATACCAAGACTCATGCCGTGTTATATAAAGCATGGCCGGAGATCGGAGGTATCGTTCATACCCACTCCACCTATGCAACGGCATGGGCTCAAGCTATCCAAGATATACCCATATTGGGCACTACGCATGCTGATCATCTTACCATAGATATACCCTGCGCCCCACCGATGAAAGACGAATATATCAAAGGTGATTACGAGTTTAATACAGGGCATCAAATCATTGATTGTTTAAACGAAAGAAATCTCTCCCATAAAGATATAGAGATGATCCTGATTGGAAGTCATGCGCCATTTACCTGGGGTAAAGATGTGCACAAAGCAGTCTACAATAGTGCAGTGTGTGAGGCTATAGCTCATATGGCCATCCTCACTTTACAAATCGATCCTAAAGC
This sequence comes from Saprospiraceae bacterium, assembly GCA_043719965.1. Lineage (GTDB taxonomy): Bacteria > Bacteroidota > Bacteroidia > Chitinophagales > Saprospiraceae > JADJLQ01. Next base: position 4,486 of record JAYSTG010000034.1, read on the forward strand.
AAAACACATGAAAGTTGCTTTGATCCAGAAACATTATGATCGCAAGCATGGTCGTGGGGCTTATTATGGACAGTAGATTGATTTTTTTTATTTAACGGGCCTTGGTGCCTTCGATGCATTTCATTATTCTTACTCTATGATTCATTCGCTCACAGATTTCGAACTCTGGTTTGTCACAGGTAGCCAGCACCTCTACGGACCTGAAACTCTCCACCAGGTCAATCAACATTCAAATCAAATCGCTGGATTTTTTGATGATCAAGAAACTATTCCAGTCAAGATCATATTCAAACCCGTACTGACATCACCGGAAGAAATATATCATCTTACCCAGGAAGCGAATCATCATACACAATGTATAGGCCTTATCGTATGGATGCATACCTTCTCACCATCAAAGATGTGGATCGGGGGATTAAAGAATTTACGAAAACCGTTTGCGCATCTTCATACCCAATACAATCAGCAGATACCATGGTCCACGATTGACATGAATTTCATGAACCTCAATCAATCTGCGCATGGGGACCGTGAGTTTGGATTCATGGTGACTCGGATGGGCATACCACGAAAAATAATTGTCGGTCACTGGAAAGATACAGTAGTCATCCATAAAATTAGTCGCTGGACTAGAGTCGTGGCGGCATGGACCGACAGTCAGACTATGAAGATTGCGCGTATCGGTGATAATATGAGGCAGGTTGGTGTGACAGAAGGCAATAAAGTATCGGCTCAAATCCAATTTGGATATCAAGTCAATGGCTATGGTGTAGGTGACCTGGTCAATTATATCAGCGATGTCACCGAGTCAGAAATCATCCATACCATGCAAGACTATGAAGATCATTATGAGATGATGAAAAGCCTGTTGCATGGAGGTTCACATCGTCAATCCTTAGTAGAGGCAGCTCGCATTGAAGTTGGACTTAGACATTTTCTGAAAGATGGAGATTTTACAGGATTCACGGATACCTTTGAAGATTTGCATGGGATGGTCCAGTTACCGGGACTTGCGGTCCAACGACTGATGGCAGAAGGTTATGGCTTTGCCGGGGAGGGAGATTGGAAGACGGCAGCTTTAGTCCGCACTATGAAGTTGATGGCCCTTGGATTGGATGGAGGTAATAGTTTTATGGAAGACTATACCTATCATTTTAATCTTGATGGTGATCAAGTGTTGGGGGCACATATGTTAGAAATCTGCCCTTCAATTACTTCAGAAAAACCTAAGTGTGAAGTGCATCCTCTGGGGATAGGAGGTAAGGACGATCCGGTACGCCTAGTATTTGATGGTGATGCAGGACCTGCTATCAATACCTCTATAATCGATTTGGGAGATCGTTTCCGCATGATCATCAATCCAGTCTCGGCGG
>JAYSTG010000331.1:0-3940 GCA_043719965.1 Saprospiraceae bacterium
TTATTTGCAGCTTCATATGAAAAGTACAATGAGTGATACTGGATTGATATTCAAGGCATCTGACATCAATATACCTTATAAAAAATATATATTATCCAATGGACTTCGTCTGATTGTGCATGAAGATTTCAAGGCACCGATCATCGCTGTCAATATCTGGTACCATGTAGGATCGAAGAATGAAAAACAAGGCAAGAGTGGGTTTGCGCATTTGTTTGAGCATTTAATGTTTAATGGCAGCGAGAATTTTAATACTGATTATTTTCAAGCCTTGGAGGCTATAGGGGCTACTGATCTTAATGGTACCACTAATAATGATCGTACCAACTATTTTCAGAATGTCCCAGTAGGAGCTCTAGATCAAGTGCTTTGGCTGGAATCCGACCGGATGGGGCATTTAGTAGGAGCGATCGATCAGGCAAAACTAGATGAGCAGCGAGGGGTAGTCATCAATGAAAAAAAACAGGGTGAAAATCAACCTTATGCAAAAGAGGATGATTTATTCACTGAAGCAATGTTCCCAAAAGGGCATCCATACTCCTGGACAGTCATTGGGTCAATGGCGGACATTGAGGGAGCAACAGTACAAGATGTGCATGAATGGTTTAAAAACTATTACGGCGCTGCCAATGCAATAGTAGTAATCGCCGGTGCTATCAAAGCTGATGAAGCCCTGGAAAAAGTGAATAAGTATTTTGGCCATATACCCAGTGGGCCTACCATAGCACGTACAGAAGTGGATATCCATATTCGTCACAGCAATACTCGCCAAGAATATGAAGATCGGGTACCTGAAGCCAAGCTCTCTATTGCATGGAATATCCCTCAATGGGGAACGAAAGAGGCTGCATATTTTGACTTATTAGCTGCCATAATAAGCAATGGTAAAAGTGCAAGATTATACAAACATCTTATTTATGATCAACAATTATCGACTTCAGTATCGGCTATCAATTATTCAAGGGAGATATTAGGCAACTTCATCATCGAGTCCAGAGTAAAAAGTGGTATTGAAATACGGCAAGTTGAAGAAGCCATTCATGCTATAGTAGACGAATTCATCAAAGCAGGACCTACTGCTGATGAGTTGCTCAGAGTAAAATCCCAATATTTTTCAAGTTTTATTAAAGGAATCGAACGAATAGGCGGATTTGGAGGAAAATCTGATGTCTTGGCAGAAAGTGAAATATTCGGAGATCGACCTGATTATTATCAGACCTACAATGAATATATAGAAAAAGCAAGATTGGAAGATATTCAACGTGTGGCCCAAAATTGGTTACAACAAGGGTCTCATACCATAATTGCTAAACCATTCCCAGAATATGAAGTCAGTGAGGTAAAAGCGGATAGAAGTCAACTCCCCGCATTAGGCCATACCCCAGCATCTACGTTTCCTGCAACAGTGAGAACAAAATTAAACAATGGCTTAGAAGTCGTACTAGCACAGCGTTCAGATTCTCCCACTGTGGTCATTAGTTTAATGATGCATGGTGGATTGAGTAGTGATCTGGTCAGCAGTAAACCTGGTCTTGCATCGATAGCTATGAATATGCTAGATGAAGGTACACTAGACCTGGATGCGCTAGAGATCAGCGAGAAACTGAGTTTATTAGGTGCATCTATAAAGCCCGTTGCTGATCAAGACCAATGTTATCTCCTATTGGAGTGTTTAAAACAAAGCTTGGATCAAAGCTTGGACCTTTTTGCAGACATTTTATTGCGACCATCTTTTCCAGCAACTGATTTTGAACGAATAAAATCATTGCAGATTGCAGGTATCCAGCGGGAAAAAGTCCATCCAGTACAAATGGCGATGCGTGTACTTCCGAAGTTTTTATTTGGAGAAGAACATCCTTATAGCATACCGGGGTCAGGATATGAAGATAGTGTTGCTTCTATCACCTTAGAAGATGTAAGAAATTATTATAATCAATGGATCAGCCCATTGAAGTCTACCATAAGTGTAGTAGGTGATATTGCTTTGGAAGATGTTGTATCAAAATTGGATTCACGTTTGAGTAGTTGGAAAGGCTCAGAGCCCACCAAAATCACACTAGATCCTCCTCTGCCTACAAATGGTCGCACCTTGTACTTTATGCATCGACCTGAAGTACAACAATCTGTGATATTGGCCGGATATACTATAGAGCCATATGGTCAACTTTCGGAAATAGCAAAAGAACCTCTCATTAATGTATTAGGAGGAGATTTTACTTCTAGGATCAATCTTAATTTGCGCGAAGACAAGCATTGGACTTATGGGGCTGGAGCCTATATCAAAGAAGCAAAAGGAGCCAGACAATTCGTGACCTATACTCAGGTCCAAATCGATAAGACCAAAGAGTCTATAGAAGAAATCATCAAGGAGTTCGACTTGATCGTGGGAGAAAAACCGATTACCATGGAAGAATTTGAAAAAACCAAAAACAACCAGGTCCTTGCTTTACCTGGTATCTGGGAAACCAATTTGGCTGTATCAGGATCGCTCAACCAACAAATCAAGTATAATCTCGATGCTACCTACTGGTCCAGCTATTCAGATCGTGTGAGGTCATTGACTCTGGAAGAGGTACATGAATTGAGCAAGTCCTTGATACGATCTCAACATTTACAATGGTTTGTAGTAAGCAATAAAGATATAGTCCTTGAAGGATTAAAGAGTCTGGGATTTGATCGAATCTTACAAGTAGACGGAGATGGTCATACAATAGCTACGATAGTTTGATGTGTTAGATTCACTTTCGAATGATTATAGGATATGATGCAAAGCGACTATTTCACAATCAGACCGGACTAGGGTATTACAGTCGCACCTTACTTACAAGTTTGCATGATGCCAATCCATCTTTTAATGCTGTGCTCTTCGAAGCAAATCCAATACATAATGAATTAACAAGCTCCTACTTTAAGGAGGATCGTTATCAAATAAAGAAATTAAATAGACCTGCCTGGTATCACCGCAGTGTGAATATGAATCGAGCTATTGCAGGAAGTAAAATTCAAGTATTTCATGGACTAAGCAATGAATTACCATACCAAAAATTGAAGACTAATATCCCCACCGTGGTTACTATGCATGATGTATTGTTCAAATCCTTTCCTGAAGATTTTCCAATGGTGGATCGGATGATCTATCAATTCAAAACCAGTACTGCATTAAAACGTGCAGATATGATCATCGCAATCAGCGAAGCCACTAAAAAAGAATTGCTACACTATTTTCCAATGGACGATCACAAAATCAAAGTTATTTATCAAGGGTATGATCCCATATTCAATAGGATAGTCGATCAAGCCCAAATAGTATCATTTAGAAAAGAATATCATATTCCTGAACAGTATTTGCTTTATGTGGGATCTATCACTTATCGTAAAAATTTACTAATCATCCTAAAAGCATTGAGGCTCCTACCTGACACTGAACGAATACCCTTAGTAGTAGCCGGTAAAGGCGCTCAATATTTCCAAAAGGTAAAGGAATATATTCATCAATATCATTTGGGTCGTTGGGTAAAATTTTTACCCAACTTACCGCGAAAAGATTTACCGATTTTATATGCCGGAGCTGAAGTTTTGATCTATCCGTCTTTGGGGGAAGGGTTTGGGTTGCCGGTATTAGAAGGTATAGCTGCAAATGTCCCTGTCATTACATCCAATCAATCTTCCTTGCCAGAAGCAGGAGGAGATATAGCCATATATTTTGATCCAAAACAACCGGAAGAATTGGCTCATAAAATAAGTACGATCAACAAGCACGAAGTCCAATCATTATCAGCGACTAAAAGGAAAGCTCACCTTAATAAGTTTGATGCTTACAGCATTGCAAGACAGTATTTTGGGAGTTATGAGTTAGTTAGTTATGAGTTATGAGTTAGTTAGTTATGAGTTATGAGTTAGTTAGTTATGAGTTATGAGTTAGTTAGTTATGAGTTATGAG
>JAYSTG010000332.1:0-30916 GCA_043719965.1 Saprospiraceae bacterium
AACAGGAGGATAGACAATATGAAAACAATGAAAGAGGAAGTAAAAGCCTGGGAAAGCCACCGGAACAATAAAAACGCTGTGATCAATTGGCAGTTTACATCTCAGGATGCAAGAATAAAACTAAAAAGATTGTATCCGACAATTATGAATTGACATGACACTAGTTGATTGTTAAATGATGGTATAACCACCGAGGTTTGCCACCAAATCGCAATCATGGACAAACCTCGCCGAATATACATCACATGTTCTTGTGAATACTAATAAAGCAGATGAACCGTACTTTCTCATTGCACTCGGACAATTCGGCAAGGTTAAAAAACGGTAATAACCTTGGCGGTTTGTCCGGTAGAATAACCATCGCGATAAAGATTAAAATTATTCCCAGTGCTAGATAAATGACTGTATAACCGCCGAGGTTTGCCACCAAATCGGAATCATGGACAAACCTCGTTGAATGCATAGCATTTGCTATTGAAGGAAATAACAAATCGGCTGAGATGAATTCAATTTCCAGCAAATAATACCACTTGAGAACAAAGATCCCTCAGTCCAAAATGATATTGAAATCCTTTGAAACCAGCTCTTTCAATTATTCTTTTTGCAAATTCCCGCGATTGAATGCGTGATATTTCAGTAGGATGTAATTGAATTGATTTACCAAGAAATTTATTTAATATCCAATGTGCTATATCCAGGACAAACACACTCAAACCATATGTAGGAGGCCAGAACAATAAAATAGATCCATTAGGTTTTAGAACTCGTCTGAATTCAATCAAAATATTTTGAATTTCAGTTTCGGAAAAGTGCTCCATGACTCCAAGATTATAGATACCATCGAATGAATGATCTTCATATGGAAGGCTAAAAATGCTGCCGAGTTGAACTTTTGACTGATCACCATTGTTCTTCAAATATTTTTCTAAGGCAAGGGTAGAAATATCCAAAGCCTCTATAGAAATATAATCCCTGATATACTCGTCGACCTGGCCTCCACCGCAACCAGCATGCAATACTTTATCAGCTTTCTTAAAATATTTCCTGATGTAATGATTTAAAAATTTGCTCAATATCCACTTCCTGTAATAAAAAGCAATCAAATCATATATTTTATTGGAAGTTTTAGTTTGTCGACTCCAGTAGATGTCCCATTCCTGTTGATCTGACCTTTCTTTTTCACTTAGCTGCATAGATCAAAGATTTTTTATTGGTTAATTTTATGACATATAAATTTATTAGAAACCGAATGCTTTTATATGCGTCTTGAATGGTCATTTTGGATTTGCCTATTGTGCGTGCCGGCAAGTGGATCGGAATTTCGGCGATTCGATATTGGTTGAGTTTGAATATAAATAAACTCTCGAAGAAAAAGGAGTAACTATCCGAACGAATCAAACTCAATGCACCCAAGCCGTCTCCTAACCGATACAACCTATATGCGCCACTGGCGTCAAAGGGCATATCTAATAAATGTACCGTAAGCCAATGACCTAGATGTGTAAGTATCCTTCTAAGGAGAGCCCAACCCTCAAGGCTATCTTTTTGCTTAAATCGGGACCCAACTACAATATCATATTCATCCCTCAATTTTAACAATTCCGGAATATATTTAGGTGGATGAGTAAAATCGCAATCCATTGTAATCAGATGGTCATATTTCCTCTCTATAGCCCATTGAATGCCTGCTTTATGAGCGCTCCCTATCCCCAATTTCCCAGCTCGATACAGATTAAAAACTCGGTGATCTTTCAGGATGATTTCATTTATCTTATCCCGAGTACCATCCAGTGAGTTATCGTCGACAATCAATATATCTAGAACTAATCTCAGGGATTTTATTTCATTGTACAATGGCGTAATGTTACCAACTTCGTTGTACGTAGGGATCATAACCAATAATCTACTATCATTCATCCAAAATATATTTCGTCAAATATAATTTTTTTATTATAATTGTAACTACAATAGAATCAAAACTATGTCTAAAAAAAAGAAGGCTAACCCTTTACCCAAATTAGCCTCAAAACCTGTCAAATCAGCCCCTCAGATAGCCCTAACAATACCTAAAATGGACTTAGGGTCAAAACAAAATTTATGGACTTCTATAGGCATAGCATCTGTCTATGGGATTCTGTTACTTTATGTCGGTATATTCCATTTTGAGCCTTGGAGGGATCTTGCACATATTTGGGTTGCTGTTAGGGACGGTTCATTTATAGAAATATTTACAAAATTGCCCATCGGGGCCCATCCATTTCTTTGGTTGCTTTTAATAAAACCTTTAACTTTACTAGGTGCACCCTATATATCTTCAATCATACTTAATATATTATTTTGTATAGCAGGAGCTTTCCTTTTATTGCGTTACGCTCCTATACCATTAATCATCAAAGTATTATTTATTGCTTCATATGCCATGATATATGAAATGGCATTGCCAGGCAGGATTTATGCATTGGGTACCTTTCTGGTCTTTCTAGCATGCACGATGGAAAGCAAAAAAAACATTCACCCAATCCTATTTGCCATTATACTATCATGTCTTATGCATACCCATGCAGTTTTTATTGGATTTTGGGCTCCACTGGCCCTTTATTTTGTATATAGCATTTATAAGACTGGCGAACTGTTCACAAAAAAAACTATTATCTCAGTTAGCATATTGTTTGTTTCAGGATTATATTTTCTGTGGTATGTTTACCAAAACAGTAAATTTTCAGCTCTATTAAACGTAGGGGTTAAGAAAAATTTTTTAACAAACACTTTGAGTTATTCATTTTTAGGCGATGCCTCAAATCTTTTGGCTCTACCATTTTTAGCTATGGTCGCCTTCATCTTATTGCTTTATAGGACTTCTTATGTTTTAGTTGGATTGTTTATGATTGCCTTTAGTTTTTATGTATACCATTCCGTCGTTCCGGAGTTTCTGAGATATTATCTATTATTTATGGTACTAATAACAGGTGTTTTTTGGTTGATTAGCAGTGAAATTTATGCTATAGCTCATTTTAAAGATCGAATACAAAAATATGCATATTGGGTATTTATTATAGGGTTTGGGCTTTGTCAAACCGTTTCAGCAAAAAATGGAATCCAAATGTTAGTACGTGAAATCCGCCAAAGTCATTCAGATGCCGGACCTGTAGGAGATTTTATCGCAAAGAATTATTTAGACTATACGATTATAGGCCACCGATCATATACCGCTTCCGCGATTGTACCCTATTTACCCAAAGGAAAACAAATCTGGTTGGCAGATCAGCAGCAATATATTACCTATCTTACCTTCGATAGCTTATACTATAAAACGGTTTTTGCTTACACTTACCAACAAGCGTTAGAAACATCATTAAAAAAATTTCCTGATCAAAAAAATATATTATTGCTTTTTTCTATACCATTGCCCGAAAGCGAACTTCAGAACTGGAAGCTTGTATACGCTACTCAACAAGCTCAAATTCAAAAGGACGAGGTCTATTATATTTATGTCAGAGTTTAGTTTAATACTACTAAAATGTATACAGAAATTCAAAATTGCCGAATCAGCGGAAGTAAAAATCTGATCGAAGTCTTATCCTTAGGAGAGCAAGCCCTCACTGGTGTCTTTCCTAAAAGTAAAGAAGAAAAAGTTACAAAGGGTCCTTTAGATATCGTATGGTGTCCGGATAGTGGCTTACTACAACTAAAACAATCTTATAGTCTGGATGAAATGTACGGTGATAATTATGGCTATAGATCCGGATTAAATGCGTCTATGGTCCGACATTTGACCAATAAAATTAAAATGCTTGAACGAATGGTGAGTTTAAAGTCAAACGATCTAGTCCTTGATATTGGAAGCAATGACGCCACCAGTTTAAAAGCTTATACCGTAGATTGCAAAAAAGTAGGTATCGACCCCACAGGAAATAAGTTTAAAGAATTTTATACCGACAATATTTCCTTAATTCCTGATTTTTTTACTGCCCAAAAATTCCACGAAAACCATCCTGGTAAGAAAGCTAAAATCATAACTTCCATAGCTATGTTTTATGATCTGGAGTCACCCAGTCAATTTGTTTTAGATATAGAAGATTGCCTTGCTGATGAAGGCATATGGCATTTTGAACAAAGTTATATGCCTTCTATGTTACGAACGAATTCATACGATACAATCTGTCACGAACACCTTGAATTTTATTCATTTAAAGTTGTTCATAATTTATTAGATCAATGTGGAATGCGAATCATTGATGTTCAGATGAACGCGATCAATGGTGGTAGCTTTGCAGTCACTGCTTGTAAAAAAAAGGCCTCCTATCCATCGAATAAACCTATTATACAATGGATGTTTAAACAAGAGCATGAAATGGGGCTTGATACTCCAAAACCATTTCGTGATTTTGAAGAAAGGGTTTACAAGCATAGACAAAATCTGAAAGAGCTCATAGAAGCCTTGGTAGATGATGGTAAAAAAATTTTTGGTTATGGAGCCAGCACTAAAGGCAATGTTCTATTGCAATTTTGCGGTCTTGGACCTCAACATATTCCCTATATAGCGGAAGTAAATGAATCAAAATATGGCTGTTTTACACCTGGAACCTTGATCCCTATTATTTCAGAACAGGAAGCCAGAGCCATGAAACCAGATTATTTTTTTGTTTTACCCTGGCATTTTAAACACAATATTCTGGAAAGAGAAAGGGAGTTTTTGGAACATGGCGGTAAATTTATATTGCCTTTACCAGAAATCGAAATTGTCTGACCATTCATATGAAAGCTTTAATCTTTGGCATCAATGGGCAGGATGGACATTACTTAACAAAATTATTGGAGGCAAATTCCATTGAAGTTGTAGGTGTATCCAGAAAAAATGCATCGATCATTGGTGATGTTTCTAACTATAATCTAGTTTCAGAATTGATCAAACGATTTAAACCAGAATATACTTTCCATTTAGCTGCTGAGTCTAAGACAGCACATGAATACTTATTTCAAAATAATGCCTCCATTTATCAAGGTGCTCTCAACATACTTGAAAGCAGTTACCATTTTAATAAAAAAAGTAAAATTTTTCTTTCCGGAAGTGGATTGCAATTTAAAAACGAATCCCAACCTATACATGAAAATGATCCTTTTGAAATTCGGGAAGCTTATTCTTTATCCCGCGTTAATGCTGTAAATGCGGGACGCTATTTTCGATTCTTAGGACTCAGAGTTTACATAGGATACTTTTTTAATCACGACAGTCCTTTAAGGCTGGAACATCATTTAAATCAAAAAATAGTGCAAGCCGTAAAGAGGATAAAACAACATGAACATGTAATCCTTGAAATAGGCGATCCCAATGTCAAAAAAGAATTTATGTTTGCCGGAGATGCTGTGGAAGCCGTGTGGAGATTACTTCAAAATGATAATATTTACGAAGCAGTTATCGGGACCGGAATTGCGTACCCGATCTCAGATTGGTTAAAGATTTGTTTCGATCGCAATGAGCTAAATTGGAAAAAATATGTACACATAAATAACTCTTGGAAGTCTGATCATAAAATTCTTGTTTCTAATCCATCCACTATAACTTCATTGGGATGGAAGCCGAACATCGATATTTATCAATTAGCTGATTTGATGTTCCAATAAATAACCCCCCTACACCACCTCCCCCACCACAAAAATACTCCCAGTCACCAACACCATATCCCCCACCCCTGCATTTTGCAATGCAGCTTTATACCCGTCTTTCACTCGGTGGTATGTTTTACCACCCAGTTTATAGTCAGATGCCTTAGTGGCCAACTCTTCAGCATTCATAGCTCGCGGCAAGTTTGCCTGCACAAAATAATAGATAGCATCCCTAGGGAGTAGAGCAAGTATGGGTCCTACTTCCTTATCTCGAACAGTCCCAAAAAGGATATGCAGCGTTTGATAACTTAGTTTTTTGATCGCCGCACACAAATAGGTTATACCAGCGATATTATGAGCTGCATCCAGCAAGACCAAAGGTTTGGTGCGTATCACTTGCCATCGTCCGATCAGGGGTGCATGCCGATCCAAATGTGCTATGCCTGAAAGTATATGTTTTTTCTGGATAAGAAAGCCTAATGAAGATAATCGGAGTGCGGCTTGGATGACGGTATTGATGTTTTTCTCCTGATAGGGCCCCAAGGGTTTGCATTTGATGACCCATTTGACTTTCGGATTATTTTTTTCCAGAAAAGTAAACTGATCCCCTGTCCTATTTCTATCTGTCTTACTATGACGATCTGCATAGCGAAGCGGAATCTTCAATTCATTGGCTCTCCATGTAAATATTCTAGCTGGTTCCCTCTGATACTCTCCAATGAGGCACGGCACTCCTGCCTTCATGATCCCCGCTTTTTCCCCTGCAATCGCAGATAGCGTATTACCCAACATATTCTGATGATCCATGCTGATATTCGTAATGATACTCAGTGCAGGGAGAATAATATTAGTACTATCCAGTCGTCCACCGAGGCCAGTCTCGATCACGGCGATATCGATTTTTTTATGAGCAAAATATTCGAATGCCATAGCCACCGTGATTTCGAAAAAGGAAGGTCGGATCTCTTCGATCAGAGGTTTGATCCGCTCGACAAAAGCCACTATAAATTTTTTAGAGATATACTTACCCTGGATGCGGATCCTCTCCCGATAGTCCTTGTAGTGTGGTGATATGTACAATCCTGTTTTATACCCTGCTTCAATCAAAATGGAGGATAGCATATGAGATACACTTCCCTTGCCATTGGTGCCTGCTATATGGATCGATTGGACCTGGAGCTGAGGATTGCCGAGTGCTTCACATAATTTTTGAATATTGGTAAGATCTTTTTTAAATGCGGAGGGGCCTATTTTTTCGAACATCGGCAGATGCCGATACAAAAAATCTATGGTTGCATTATAGTCATTTGACTGATCTGTGGTCATCATACTAAAACCAATACTATTTAATCGAGATTGTGCATTAGAATTTTAATGTACAATCCGAGGTATTGAAAATGAATTGTTTATGTAAATTTATGAAGAATTAAATAATTGCATTTTCATCCCGATGATTTCGGGACGGGATTATCATCCCAGACCTCAGTGCTCTCTATTACCGCTGAGTGGTCCAATTATATTAAAAGAATAACCAAGCAAATGACGATGACTCCGCAGGGCGTCGAACTTTTGTACAAAGACTTATCCAGGACTATCAATATGGAAGTTCGCTCTAAATTTTTATTATTGTTTCAATTGCTCCTTTGTTAGATTATTAATTATCTATCCTGAATTACTGATGGATTGATGGCTTGATTTCCCCCTTAGGAGGGGGTAGGGGGTGGACGAATCCATTATTACAATTATCTTTATCATCTTATGCAAAAGGCCAATTCATCGAACAACTATTTTTATAATAAAGAACTCAACCCTCTAGCCCGTACATTGAAGAAACAATTGACCAAATCAGAACTTGTATGTGGAAATATTTACTGCAAGCTAAACAATTTCATGGTTATTCATTTAGAAGACAACGACCAATTCTAGATTTTATAGTTGATTTTTGTTGTTTGGAGTTATTGCTTATTATTGAAGTTGATGGCATCACTCCTGAATCTAATTCTGCAATTGAAAAGGATAGCGAAAGAGATCAAAAATTAGAAGAAATTGGTTTTAGTGTGCTCAGATTCTCATCTTGGGAAGTATTGAATAAAATGGTAGACATAGATGTATTATTGACAACATGGTTGATAAAAAAACTCCACCCCCTACCCCCTCCGAAGCCCGCCTGTCTGAAGGCAGGGGGGAAATGCACCTCGGTTAAGAGATCTATAGAGCATGGAAAGTGGTACCTTGTTTTTTAAAGTTTAATTGACTTCCAGCACCTCAAAATAAGATGTAGCTCCGTTGTTATGGGTTTACAGAAATCAAAAGGAATAAAACCGTTTGTACGAAGGTTGATTTTATTTTATTTTACTATAAAATCATACGTAATAGTGCCACACTGTTGATCGACGGAACTCGAGGTAAATTTGAATTTTTTAGCGCTGTCTTCAGCAATTTGTCTGAGTGTCGCATCAGTAGTAGTAGATCCTTTCTGTGTATATTTTGCGCTCAACACATTCCCACTAGCATCGACACAGACATTGAGCACTACCCTGCCGGTCTTCTGCGATTGATCTAAAACCTTAGGCTCAAACTTTACACCTCGACCATCCAGGCCTCCTCCTACTTTGCCGCTACCTGTACTGATGCCTTTGAGATTATCTGCATTGGGATCGCCATTCGGGTCACCTTGGTTACCGGGCTTACCCGTATTGCCCTTACCGCTACCGAATACCTCTCCAAATTGTTTTTTAGCATTTTCTAGATCTGCTTTTTCTTTTGCTGCAGCATCGGCTTCGGCTTTTTTGCGTGCTTCTTCAGCGGCAGCTTGCTTGCGTGTTTCGGCCTCAGCTGCTTTCTGAGCTTTTGTTTCTTCAGCAGCTTTCAATGCATCTTCTTTTTGTTTTTTCTTTAACGCTGCAGTCTCAGGGTCCTCCGTAGTAATCACTTTTGGATCGGGGGCCTTAGGTGCTTTGGCTTCTTTGGGTTTTTTAGGTTCTTCTGAAACTTTTGGTTTATCTGGCTGAGGGGGTGAAGGCTCTGCAGGTGGTGATGGATCGACGACCTTTTCTTCATTTTGAGTCATTGGCTTATCATCTCCCTGACCTTGATCAGACACTCCAAAACTGACCAGTATTCCTTCCTGGCCGGGAGGAGGAATGGGAAATTTGAGCAAGGGAAGAAATAAGATCAATATCAAAAGGCTATGGACTATGAGACTGGTCCATTGAGCTATTCGCTGGTCTTTTTTTTCGATATCTGTCAAAGCAATTTCCATGTCTTACCTATTTAACGATTTTACCCTTCAAAAAGTATCATTTTGCTTCTGTGGCCAGGATAGCATTTATTTTCAATACATGCGCCAGCTCCATGATATTGGCCAACATTTCCACCGTGGCCGTCTTATCGGCTACGATCGTCATGGTTGTATTTTTAGGATCTCCGGATTTATTGACTTCAACTTGCACCATTTTTTCCAGCACACTGTACGGCATTTCTGTACCATTTAAAAAATATTTGCCTTCTGGAGAAATCGACACAGATAAGGATGGAGACGCTACTGTCTTGGAAGTGGATGAAGGCAATTTCAGATTTAAAGCATTCGGACTGACCAAGCTTGAAGACAACATAAAAAACAATAAGAGCAGAAATATCATGTCCGTCATGGAGGCCATGCTAAACTCAGCGCTTATTTTATTTCTTTTCTTTAATGCCATGATTAAAAAAATTTACCGTTTAAATGTGAAAATTGATTCCATCAGCCTATTTACTGGGCTCTTGTAATAGATCCATAAACTCTACCGTAGTATGCTCCATATTGTAGACCACTTTCTCTACATTCGATACGAGTAAATTGTAGGCGATATAAGCAAATATACCCACTACTAATCCTACAGCTGTAGTGATCAACGCCTGGTAGATACCGCCTGCAAGTACTCCTGGAGTCACATTTTGTTGACTAGCCATAGCGTAAAAAGCCTGAATCATACCGGTCACCGTACCTAAAAATCCGATCATCGGCGCTGCACCTGCTATACTCGCCATGATCGATAGGTTTTTTTCCATTTTAAATAATTCCAAATTTCCGGTGTTTTCAATAGCAGCATCTATATCGCGCAGCGGCTTGCCTATACGCTGAAGTCCTTTCTCGATCATCCTAGCCTGCGGCGAATCGGTATGGGCACAAAGATTTTTAGCGGCATCAATATTGCCTGTCATTACGCTGTTGCGGATATTATTCATAAAATTCTGGTCCACATTAGAGGCTCTTTTTAAGGATCGATATCGATCTACAAAAATATAAATAGCTATAAATGAAAGGACCAGATTGATAGCCACATTTCCTATACCCAATACTCCGGTCTGTAATAGGATATCGAGAAGGCTTTGGGATCCAGTGGTAGGGGTCACCGCAGTTTGAACTTGTGGAAGATTAGTTGTCGCTTGGAAGAATAAATAAGATAACATGTAGTCGATTTTTATTTTAAAAGTGATACCACAACGGATTGGAACCGTTAAGTAGTATAATAAAAAACAAAATTAGTTCTTCATTCACATATATTATAATAAATTATAATTTGAAATTTGGCGAAAGTCGCCCTCAAAAAGGTTCTTCCTGGTTGTCCTTTTTTCTTTCCACCTCCCAATCTTTCGTTTGTAGACCTATTTTTCGGGTTAACAACAAAATTGAACGATTTTTTGTAAAAACCAGTGACTCTTAAGAATTTAGACTTTTTATTTTGAAGTGTTTAGTCTGAATACTACGTGGTCAATTTTTGCTGCTTAAGTGACTCCAGTGGTGTCTGGCTTGATTAAAACCAGTAAGGTATATGAGCTGAAGACTTGGGAGAAGTCTGACTTTTTAGTTAAACATGTAGCCTGAACACGCTGTGGTCAAATAGTGCAATTTGTCATGCACCCTATTTTTCAGAAAAAATAAAAGACTGCAAAAACTAACTTAACTTTGGGTCAAATATTTTTTTATCAATGTATAGAATCAGTAAAGTGGCTGTCCTCGGCTCTGGAGTGATGGGCAGTGGTATAGCATGTCATCTAGCCAATTGTGGGTTCCAAGTGTGGATGCTGGATATCGTACCTCCTGACCTTTCTGAAGCTGACAAATCCAATAAAAAAGCCAGAAACAGATTGGTAGAAACTGCCCTTCAAATGGCAATCAAAACTAAACCTGCTCCGCTGTATCACAAAGACTTTATATCTAAGATCAAAACAGGCAATTTTGATGATGATCTGGCAGTCATAGCCCAATGCGATTGGATCATTGAAGTGGTCGTAGAACGATTGGATATTAAAGCATCTTTATTCGAAAAAGTAGAAAAATATCGCAAACCCGGTACCCTCATCAGCAGCAATACATCCGGTATCCCGATCCATAGGATGGCCGATGGTCGCAGTGATGATTTTAAAGCCCATTTTTTAGGAACTCACTTTTTTAATCCCCCAAGGTATCTTCGACTGTTAGAAATCATACCTACAGGTGATACTAAAAAAGAAGTAATCGACTTTTTTATGTCCTTTGGCGATGTTCACTTGGGCAAGACCACGGTACGCTGTAAAGATACTCCAGCATTTATAGCTAATAGGATCGGTGTCTATGCCATGTCCAAGATATTCCAACTCACAGAATCGCTTGGCCTGGATATCAATGCGGTAGATAAACTTACTGGCCCTGCGATGGGTCGACCGGGGACCGGTACTTTCAGATTATCCGACTTAGTAGGATTGGATACTGCAGGCAAAGTAATCGAAGGCATTCAAAAAAATTGCCCCAAGGATGAGCAGATCCATCAACTACAAGTACCAAAATATCTTACCCACTTATTGGAAAATAAATGGTTGGGTAATAAAACCAGCAAAGGATTTTATTACAAATCTGATGAAAAAGATGCTGGTGGTAAAAACATAATTTATGGTTTGAATCTAAAAACCTTGCAATACGAGGCTCCTCAAAAACTAAGTCTCGCCAGCCTGGGGGTATCTAAGCAGACTGATGAACTAACCCCAAGACTAAAAGCTATCATCAATATGGACGATGCAGGCGCACAATTGATCACGCAATCATTGGCTGGTCTTTTTGCATATACCTCTAATCGAATACCGGAGATCACGGAGAGTATCTATAGTATCGATGATGCTCTGAAAGCAGGTTTAGCCTGGGATCTGGGCCCATTTGAATACTGGGATACCATAGGTGTCGCAAAAGGAATAGAACTTGCCGAAAAATATGGACATACCGTTGCCCCTTGGGTGAAAGAAATGATAGCAGCAGGTCATACCTCTTTTTACACTCATGATCAGATGATCAAAGTGTATCATCCGGGTACCAAAACCTTTCAAACCATCCCAGGTAGAGAAAAGCTTGTCAATCTATTTGCATTGAGTTCCAAGCAACTGGTACATCAAAACCCTGATGCTGCAATTCATGACATTGGAGATGGAGTGCTCTGCCTCGAATTTAGAAGTAAAGCCAATACGATCGGTGAAGGTGTAGTGAAAGCCTTGAACGAAGGAATCAAAATAGCTGAAGATGGTCAATGGAAAGGGATAGTCATCGGTAATCACGGTAAAAACTTTAGCGTAGGCGCTAATCTGATGATGATCGCGATGATGGCCTATCAGCAGGAATGGGACGAACTCAATATGGCTGTGAAGGCATTCCAGGATACCACGATGCGATGTCGATATTCAAAAATTCCAGTGGTGATAGCTACCCAAGGGTATGTATTCGGAGGTGGTTGTGAGACTATGATGCACTGTGATGCTGCTATCGTGGCTGCTGAATCTTATATCGGATTGGTGGAAGCCGGTGTAGGCTTGATTCCCGGTGGTGGCGGTACCAAAGAATTCGCTTTAAGAGCGTCTGACAGCTTCTTTGAAGGGGATGTCATGATACCCACTTTATTGGAGAAATTTAAAGCTATAGCAATGGCCTCTGTGGCTACTTCAGCAGAAGAAGCTTTTGGTCTTGGATATTTATTGAGGAAAAAAGATAGCGTAATTTTTAATCAGGATCGAAACATTACTGCCGCTAAAGAAAAAGTATTGGAGCTTGCCTCTGATTATGTGATGGCATCTCCTCGAGAGGATGTCTATGTCCTGGGGCAACAAGGCCTCGCAGCTTTATACATAGCCGGACATAGTCTTCAGCTCGGCAAATATGCCAGCGAACATGATATCAAAATCGCTAAAAAAGCAGCATGGGTATTGTGTGGAGGTGATCTTAGTGGACCGCAAAAAGTAAGTGAGCAGTATCTATTGGATATAGAGCGTGAGGCTTTCCTGAGTCTCTGTGGTGAAGAAAAAACCTTGGCAAGGATCCAGTATATGTTGGAAAATAATAAACCTCTGAGAAATTAATAACCCGAACCATTTTTTATTCGATAAAAAATAAAATTCATGAAAGAAGCATATATCGTAGCTGCAAAACGCAGCGCCATAGGTAAAGCTGGTAA
The DNA here is from genome assembly GCA_043719965.1 of Saprospiraceae bacterium. Lineage (GTDB taxonomy): Bacteria > Bacteroidota > Bacteroidia > Chitinophagales > Saprospiraceae > JADJLQ01. The sequence continues at coordinate 13,059 of JAYSTG010000332.1, forward strand.
AGGAAGCTTTAGATTTTTTAGATCCGATGACTTGGCAGTAGAAATCATTCAAGCATTGATCCAGTCAGTTCCTGGTATTGATCCTAAAGAAATCAATGATGTCATTGTAGGATGTGCTAATCCCGAAGGAGAACAGGGGCTTCAGATTGGTCGGCAGATTTCAGTACGTGCCCTGGGTAAAGAGGTACCTGGTATGACCATCAATCGATATTGTGCCAGTGGCCTCGAGTCTATCGGCATTGCTGTAGCCAAGATTAGATCAGGCATGGCTGATATCATCATAGCAGGTGGGACAGAGAGTATGAGTATGGTACCGATGACCGGATACAAACTGGCGCCAAGTTATAAAGTTGCCGTAGATACTCCTGACTATGTCGTAGGTATGGGTCTTACTGCTGAAGCAGTCTCCAAAAAATTTAATATCAGCCGCCAAAGTCAAGACGAATTTTCGTTGAGATCACATCAAAAAGCAGGCGCAGCCATTGAAGGCGGTTTATTTAAAGATGAAATAGTACCTGTAGAAGTCAAAGAGATCAGTATTCAGGGCAATAAAAGAGTAGAAAAATCTTTTACCATGAATACCGATGAAGGAGTTCGTAAAGAAACCTCCTTAGAAGGATTGGCTAAACTCCCGGCAGTGTTTGCAATGAATGGCACTATCACTGCAGGCAATTCTTCCCAGACCTCAGACGGCGCTGCCTTCGTCATAGTCATGAGTGAAGAGCGGATGAATGCCTTAAACTTAAAACCCATAGCCAGATTGGTATCCTGTGATGTTGCTGGTGTAGAACCTATCATAATGGGGATTGGCCCTTGTGCAGCTATCCCTAAGGCTTTGAAGCAAGGCGGACTAAAGTTGAGTGATATACAACTCATAGAGCTCAATGAAGCTTTTGCCGCTCAGGCTTTAGCAGTCATACAAGAAGCTGGACTCAATCCTGATATCGTCAATGTCAATGGAGGGGCGATCGCACTAGGTCATCCGCTGGGGTGTACCGGCGCTAAACTATCTACACAAATATTTGGAGAGTTGCGTCGCAGGCATTTAAAATATGGCATGGTGACGGCTTGCGTAGGTGGAGGCCAAGGTATAGCCGGTATCTATGAGTTGTTAAATTAATCAAGTTTTAACTTGTACCTGTTCTATTTCTTTCCTAATATTGATGCAGGTGAAATACAGTAGTGTTATTATTTTTTTATTTTGCAAGCTATCAATTTTAGGGCAATCCTTTTCTGGACATCCATCTGGATTGCATTGGAAAAAAATCAATTCTAAAGAAGTAGCTATATTATTTCCAGCTGGATTGGAAAGTAAGGCAGAGCAAGTTTATCACCGCATCCAACAATTTTATCATCAGGATTCTTCTTTGAGTTCAAATCGATTTAAGCTCAACCTGGTCCTTCAAAATCAAACCGTGATTTCAAACGGATATGTGAATGTAGGTCCATTCCAGTCTGAGTTTTATTTGACTCCTCCTCATGATCCCTATGTTTTAGGGACACTTGATTGGACGGAGGCGCTTACGATCCATGAATATCGGCACGCTCTACAAGCTATGAGTTCAAGAAGAGGAATTAATAATATTTTATATCATGCATTAGGCGAAGAAGCTTGGGGTGCCTCTTATGGTTTTGTTGTTCCTGATTGGTTTGCAGAAGGTGATGCTGTCCATGCTGAAACTACATATTCGATAGGTGGCCGAGGTAGGATGTCCTCCTTTCTGTTAGACTACAGGGCTTTGAACCAGGGTGGTAAAAAATGGTCTTATACTAAAGCAAGGAATGGCTCTTATAAACATCTGGTACCTAACCATTACGTATATGGATATACGATGGTAAAATATATCAATGATCACTTTGAAGCACCATCCTGGGGTAAGATCTTGGAAGATGCTGTGCGCTATAAGGGCATTTTTACTCCTTTTAAAAAAGCTTTAGTACGACATACAGGATTGAGCCCTGCCAAACTTTATCATGAAGCTATTGCAACCTTAAAGTCAGATCCTTTGGATACTGAATTGAATGATGAAATCTTAGCTGCTAATACTAAGAAAAATACTGTTCGAGATTATTTTACTGCCAATCGATTGTCTAATGGCTCATTATTATATTTAGCTCTAGCTTATGATCGATTGAATGCATTGACCATAAAGCGACCAAATGGCAAGACAAAAGCATTGACGAGATTAGGTATTACTACGGATCGAGACTATGGATTCAAAGAGCCGTTAGCTACCTGGAGTGAGATCACAACTGACCCACGGTGGAACAATAGAAACTATTCAGACATTATATTGTATAACATCAATACAAGTAAGAAAAAGAAAATTACCTATCATCAAAAATTTTTCAACCCCAGCCCTTCCCATGATTTATCGAAAATAGTCTGTATGGAATACCTACCCTCAGGCATAAGTAATATCGTCATCTTGGATACCACAGGCCAACTGCTTCAATCGATGCCCGTGGAGGCAGGTATGATTTCTAATTTTCCGATTTTTGAACGTGGGGATACCAGTATTTTATCCGTCTTACGAGGTCAAGGCACTTCACAAGTGAAAAGATATTTTTTATCAGGTCGTCCTGGTATTGGAATCATCCCGCCGGTACGAGCCTTGTTGACTAATTTAATGGCCCAGCATGACACCATTTTTTTTAGCAGCGATATCAGTGGTAGAGACAATCTTTATGCTTTCGATCCAGCGAAGAATAAGATATTCCAACTGACTGATAATAGCATAGGGATCCAGCATTTTAGTGTTGTAGGTAAAGAATTAATTTATAATTATCAATCGGCGAGTGGATTTCAAATTAGGAGAAAATATTTAAATGCGTGTTTGTTTAGAGAGGTTCAGTATTTTGATTCCAAGCTGCCAGAAAAAATGGATGTTCCCCTTCAAAGTAGATTGAGTGTCTCATCACCAGCTATTAAGGATGCCGGCCTTTATAATAATCCGTTCCGGGTCTATAGCTGGTCAGTCAGGCCTGACGAAGGTGGCAATGTTTTTAGAATTCTCGGGATCAACCTCATGAGCACCATACAAGGGTCTTTAGCCTATGCTTTTAATCAAAATGAAAAAGCGCATACCGTGGCAGGTTCATTGGATCTTGGAACGATATATCCATTGACTTCTGCTGTGATCAGTAAAACCTATGGCAGAAATCTTCCGAAACCATCAGACCCCACTAAAGATAGTATACGATGGAATGAGACGGGATATCGATTAGGCTTGTCTATTCCGTGGAGGTTTTATCATGGGAATACCATATTGAGGATTCAACCGAGCTTTCAATTTGGAGCTTATAGGCCGGACTATTCTTTAGGGGAACGTAAAAATTTCCAAACCACTTCTTTTGTTCGATCAGGTTTTACATTTTCAAATCAGCAAGTGAATGCATATCAACAAGTGAGTTCCAGATTTTCACAACAGTTAAGTTTTTTTTGGAATAGAGCAATTAATCATGGTGCATCTTCTGTAGATCTCAATACAGCGTTCAATCTTCCGGGTATCACATCTAATCAGGTCATCGAATTACAGGCTGATATACATTTTCAATCCTTATCCGATCCCTATCGATTTAGTAATCGTACTTCCTTCATATCTGGCTATGAGCCGGTGACCAGTGATCGATCCATATGGCTACGGGCAGCATATCATCTTCCTTTGTTATATCCAGATGTCGGTATGAATGGTTTTTACTTTTTAAAGCGAATTCGAAGCAGATTATTTGGAGAAGTTATGAAGTATACTATCGATCGTACACCCAAAGATATCAAAGTGACCTATCGATCCGCAGGTTTGGAGTTGCTGATGGATGGAAACTTATTTAATGTATTACCTGTGAGTTTTGGTATACGATATGCCCAATTATTGGATAAAGATTTACTTCGAAATACTCAGAAACCTAAAATTGAATTTATTGTAGAACAGCTTTTCTGATTCAAGTCGTTATTCCTCTCTCAACATTCTGTCGATATCATCTATTTTGCCGAATACGACGAGCATATCTCCAGCTTCCAGTCTTGTTTCAGGAGGTACTACTCCCAATATTTCATGAAAGATTTGATTTTGGCCAAAATTGTTTGCTTTTTCTTTATTCCTGATAATCGTGACAATATTGATATTATATTCTTTTTGAAAATTGACTTCCTTAATGGTTTTTCCGACGAATATTTCCGGCAAGGTAGCCTCTACCACTTTATATTGATCATCCAGCGTAAAAGAGTCTACTATGGTGCCAATGTCAAGCCGTTTAGCTAGTCGATACGCCGTATCAGCCTCTGGATGTACGATCTCATCGATGCCCATAGCCTCCATCACATTTTGATGTGCTGGATTGATAGCGCGAGCAATGAGTCGTTTGGGTCGCATTTGTTTGATGAGTGCCGTCGTAATGATAGAAGCTCCAGTGTCCTCACCAATACCTATGATCACCACATCCGAATTTTTTACAGGCAATGATTTGATGGCCGATTGATCTGTAGTGTCCATACAGATCGTATGGGTAATGCTATCTTGTAGTAATTCCACTCTTTTTATATTGGAATCTACTCCAATGACTTCATGGCCCAGTTCAGTCAATTTTATACTTAATTCTGAACCAAAATTCCCTAAACCTAAGACGATAAATTTCATGATTAATGTAATGATTAGGTAATAAATAATTCCTCTTTAGGATATAGATATCGCTTTTCATGTTCTTTTGTAAATAATTTTACAATGGCGATCAATATCGTGATGAATCCTACACGGCCTATAAACATCGTAGCTGAGAGGACAATTTTCGAAAAATCGGATAGATTAGGCGTAATACCCATGCTAAGGCCTACCGTACCCAATGCGGAAAACGCTTCGAATGAAATCTTGAGCAAATCGAACTTTGAACCATCTTTCAATATAATCAGTGTAATGGATAATCCTAAAGCTATCAAAGACAGGGATATGATAGCAAAAGTCTTTTGAATGGATAGAGAAGGTACTTCTCGTTTGCCGGCTTCCATTCTTTCTTTTCCACGGATCTGATTGATGATATTCAGTGTGGCTACTGCAAATACGGTGGTCTTGATACCTCCGGCTGTACTGCCCGGTGAACCGCCTATCCACATCAATACCAAATATATCATCAATGTAGGAATCGTAAGCTTGGCGATATCCACCGTATTGAATCCAGCAGTACGTGGTGTTACAGATCCAAAAAAACTTTGGACTAGCTTACCATAGATCGTAGGATGATCCACCAGCACATTGTTATACTCAAAGATAAAGTACAATACAGTCCCAAAAATCAATAAGATCACGGTGGTAATGGTGACTATTCTGGTATTCAAATTGATAATTTGAGGCTTAAACCGATAGGGTTTATAGTTTATGAATTTACAGTAGAGCTGTGTAAATTTTTCTTTAACATATTGAAGCATATTTACCAATATACCAAATCCAATACCCCCAAATACAATTAATAGGGCTATGATCATATGAAATCCATAAGCATATCGTACCAGGGGATGGTACAGATTATCATTGCCCAGGGTAGAAAATCCTGCATTACAAAAAGCGCTGATGGAATGAAAAAGAGAGAAAAAGATATGTGCTCCAAAAGAAGGAAATATAGCAGGGCTAGTCAAAATAAAAATCAATATGGCCCCAAACACCTCTATAATCAATGTAATGAGTACGATCCTCACCAAGGCTTTCATCACATCACCTAGACTCTCCACATTGAGCATGTTTTGAATCATCAATTGATTCTGAAAAGTGGTATGACCAGAGAAAATCAAACCAAACAAATTGGTAAAAGTAAGTATACCAAGACCTCCGATTTGGATTAGTAATAGGATTATCCACTGCCCCAATAGGGTAAAATCTTTTGCGGTGTCCAATACCACCAGCCCTGTGACACAAACTGCAGAAGTAGAGGTAAAAAGTGCGTTGACATAAGAGATAGGCCTGTGTGTAGCTGCAGGTAGCATTAATAACAAACTTCCAAACAGAATAATGAAAGCAAAACTTATCATTAATAAAAACGGCCCATTGACTGCTGATTTTTTGATAGAAAATAAACGGCTGGACAATTCTTCTAAAAACAGTATAATAAATATCACGTGATAAATAAATGCTGACATTGAAGTGTGTGTCGACACCATGATATCCGACAATACTCGATGGAAGAACAATTCAGCAAGTAAAGCAAGTACCATCATGGCTAGCATCAAGGTCTGGCCGGCATACCATCGCCATTGTAACTTCCTGCTTTTCCAATTGAAAAATGTACGAAAGCCTAAAATAGCAAATGCTGCTAGATTGAGCACCGGAAACCAAATCGTGTATAAATTAGACTCTGTCGGAGTATACCCAACACTAATCAACACCAAGACGATCGCTACAATCGAAATGAAAAACAATCCATTTTCTGCGTACTTCTTATTTTTTACAAGTCCGCCAGGCATATAGTGATGATTTCATTCTTGTTCCATCTTAGCTTCAAAAAAATAGGCGTTTAATTAAACCCAACTCTTTTATAAACGGTTGCAAATGTCATTATTTTAATAGATATTTAAGAAATATTTTTAAATCCTCAATTGTGGCAGAAAAAGCTGGGTACATACATGGAGTTACTCGTGAAGAACAGGAAAGGCTTAAACTCCTCAATGAACTGACCAATCAATCCTTTATTGATTTTTTACATTTAAAGGGTACTGAACGTGTGCTTGAGTTGGGATCAGGCTTAGGAATTTTATGTGCCCAAGTAGCCCAACAATTGCATCGAGGCCATGCTACCGGCGTAGAGCTTTCCAAAGTCCATTTAAGCAAAGTACCTCAGCAACCGTCAAACCTGGAATTTGTATTAGCGGATGTCCACGACTTACCGTTCGAGGCCCTTTCATTTGATATCGTCTATGGTCGATATATTTTAGAGCACATATCCAATCCCTCTGAAGCATTAAAACAAGCCTATAGAGTACTGGATCATAAAGGCCGAATATATTTTCAAGAAAATAGTACGCTTTGGATGGAGTTTTATCCTGCATGCCCTCACTTTGTTCATGCCTGGAAAAAATTTGCTCAATTGCAAAGTATGATGGGAGGTGATGCCATGATCGGAATCAAACTTTTTGATCGATTAAAAAAAGCAGGGTTTAAAGATTTAAAAATTTCCATTGCTCCAGAAGTCCATGCTGCAGATTCTCCTTATTTCAAATCCTGGATTAGAAATATCATCGGCAATCTAGAAAGTGCTGAACAAAAACTCATCGAAAAAGGATTCCTCACCCAATCTGAATATCTGCATGCTATAGATGAAATGAATCAATTTTCACAGCATCCCTATGCTTCTACTTATTTTGCTTGGAACAGAATCGAAGGAGTAAAGTAAACAATTGGACGAATGACAAATGGCCGAATGACAAATGGAGGATTGATGCTTGTCGAATTATCAATTGTCCTTGCCCCAGACATTAATTTCTGGCTCTATAAATATTCCGATTTTTTCAAACACATCTTGTTGGACTTTCTGTGCAAATTGCCAAATCGCAGTTCCGGTAGCGCCACCATGATTCACGATGACTAATGCTTGCCTTTCGTAGCATCCTACCTGGCCTTCACGTTTGCCTTTCCATCCTGCTTGATCGATCAACCAACCGGCTGGTACTTTAATGAGATGATCATCTACAACATATCCTGGTATCGTGGGTTTAAATGATTTTAATTGTTCATATAAAGCTTTAGATATTATCGGGTTTTTAAAAAATGATCCAGCATTACCCAGTTTGGACGGCTCAGGAAGTTTTTGTTGCCTTACTTCGATGACTAACTCATGAATATCCTGGATGGTGGGTGCTGTAATATTTTTTTGTTCCAATTTTTTTTCGATATCAGCATATTGAGTATTGAGTATAGGATGCTTACTTAATTGCAACGTAATGCTTTGTATAAAATACTTTCCTTGGTTACGTACTTGTTTGAATATACTATCGCGATAACCAAATTGGCAATCCTCATTCGAGAACTCTTCAAGTTTACCCGTAGTGAGGTTGATTGCTTGCAAGCTGATCATTACATCCTTTAATTCTACCCCGTAGGCTCCGATATTCTGGATTGGAGCAGCTCCAATAGTGCCCGGTATCAAAGATAAATTTTCAATTCCACCCCACCCTTGTTGCACCGTCCAACGAACTACCTCATGCCAGTTTTCACCAGATTGAAATTGAATGCAAATGTCATGATCATCTTCTTTCAGAATAGACCTGCCATACAACTCATTTTTAAGTACCAGGGTATCTAGATCTGAAGTCAATAATACATTACTTCCTCCCCCAAGGATCCATGGCTGCCCTTCAATCTGAATAGCATCTAGAATGTCCGAATGCTTTTTTAGAAATATAAATTCACGCGCTATCTGCTCTACTCCAAATGTATTGAATCTCCTTAATGAAAAATTTTTATGAACTATCATTTAATCACCACCTATTAAAAGTTTTCGGAGATCAATTCCCTATTGGACTCAAATTGCAGTCGAGCAAGGTTGCTATACGCTCCATTAGACTTACTAGCCAATTCATCGTGTGTACCATGCTCTACGATCTTGCCATCCTCTAAGACATAGATGCAATCCACATCCCGAATCGTAGACAATCGATGCGCTATTATGATCGAAGTCCTTCCTTCCATTAGGACTTTGAGTGCATCTTGTACTACTTTTTCAGATTCAGCATCCAATGCAGATGTGGCTTCATCCAATATGAGTATGGTAGGATTGCGCAATATGGCTCTTGCAATGGCGATACGTTGTTTTTGACCTCCGCTCAGTTTGATGCCTCGCTCACCGACTATGGTTTCCATTCCTTCGGGAAAATTGGAGATAAACTCCCAACTATTTGATTTTTTTGCAGCTTCTATGACTTGATCTTTATTGGCAGATGGATCTCCATACAATATATTTTCATAGATCGTACCACCAAATAATAAGACTTCCTGAGGGACTATACCGAAGTACCGTCGATAGTCAGTGATCTCATAACTCGTATGCATTTTACCACCTATAAAGATGGCACCGCATTGAATATCATAAAATCGTAGCAACAGTTGAGCTATAGTAGACTTCCCTACCCCACTTGATCCGACAAAAGCAACTTTTTGGCCTTGATGAATATGAAACGAAACATTTTTCAACACTTTTACATCTTTTCGACTTGGGTAATTAAATTCTACTTTATCGAATCTTATATCTGCCTTAATAGGAACCAGCGGTTGACTGCGATCGCTTTCAATATAGACTTCAGGTGTTTTAAGCAAAATTTCCTTTAGGCGCTCTGTACCACCTATAACGGAAACTAATTGGGTATAAAAATTTCCTAGGCTAGCAATGGAAACTCCAATAGTTGCTGTAAAAGAAAATACATTCAATAAGTCTCCAGGGCTCATCGTACCATTTTGCACATATTTTGCACCCAACCAAATAATAAAAAATAATGCCCCAAATAAGGCTACAATGATATAGGTCCCAAACAAAGCACGATAAGTCGATAACTTCAAAGCCACTTGGACCAATCCTGAAATTTTTTGCTCGTATCGATGATACTCAAAGGGTTCATTCGTAAATGATTTTACAGTATATATAGATTGCAATGTTTCATCCACTATCACATTGGTATTAGCTAGTTCTTCTTGTCTTTTTTTAGACTCCCTACGAATGAATCTTCCAAAAAACATAGCTCCAAATACGATCAATGGAAAAACTCCAAGCATCACTAAAGACAAGCGCGGTACAAAAATCAATAAATACAAAATTCCTCCAATCAGTATGATCAGTTGCCTTATAAACTCAGCTAACGTGATCGAAAATGCAGAGTACAACTGATCCACATCGCTAGCTAATCGGCTGCTAATCTCTCCGACGCGCGATTTTTCATAAAATACAAAAGGGAATGAAATTAGATTATGATACAAGTCTTTCCTCAAATCTGCAGTCCCTTTTTCACTGACAATTGCAAATAAGGTGACCCTAAAAAAAGAAATGATCCCCTGTACTACGAGTATAACAAATAAGATCAATCCTGCTTGGGTCAATGTAATATTCATCTCAGACTTACCTAATGAGATGTCAAGCATTTTACCACTCAATGGTAGCAAAGCCATGAACAAAATGCTACTCAAAGCCAACAATATTAAACCACCAATAAATTGGTATTTGTAAGGTTTAATGTATTTGAACACATATAAGGATGACTTGACTCTATCCCAGTTCATTTTAGCCTTGTTCACCTCGGTTTGCTCTTTCGATAATGATTTTTCCTCCTCACTCATAAAATGTGTGCAAAATTAGTGCTTTAAAAGCAGGCCGTATTGATAATTCTTAATCGAATCTTCGATTAATTGTTTTTTTATTTTTTCTATTTGCCCATGGCTTTAGCCTGCTCCAGTTTGGAAAAGTAGTCAGCTTAGCCACCTTAAAGGGACATTCAATATACTGCTTCAAAAATGCGGCTAAAGCCACAAATGAGTGCTTATTACCTTCGGCTGAAGCCGACGGTAATAGCTCTAAGAACGGTAGTACCTGACAATTTCTATTTCTGTTTGGTTGAGGTCAATAGTAATAGAAAACAACCCCCTAACTATTATGCTTATGACATAAGTTATTAATATCAAACCTGAAAGTATTTGTTTTGATTTTTTACTTTTTGTTGAAGGCTTTAGCCCTATTACCGTGGCTGAAGTCGAAGTGATAGTTGTCGACCCTAACTAAAATAATTATGGCTATAATTTATTACTATCATAGTTTTATGTATTATTTTTGTTTTACTATTTGCCGATGGCTTTAGCCAGCGGTAAATAGTAAAAGTAGTTGGCTTTAGCCTCATTTGAATGCACGACCCCTAACGTATTACCCTTGGTTGAAGCTACTGGTAATAGCTAAAATTCCCTACCATTTTGCTTATGACTATACTATTTGATTCAATTTTATCGTTTATATAAAGCTTATGAAAATGTTAATTTGCTTATGCTTTATTGGGATTATAATACCATACTCAAACATTGCTGCTTCGTATTATGTAAGCCCGGCAGGCAATAATGCTAATTCGGGATTGAGCTTAGCCAATGCTTTTCGTACACTACAGCGAGCTGCCAATATGGTGATAGCTGGGGATCAGGTCTTTGTCGCCGATAGTACGTACGCGGGATTCGATCTTCGTACTTCGGGTACGGCTACCAACCCCATTGTATTTCAAGCGATAGGAAATCAGGTGATCATCAATAGAAGAAACGGAGTGACCACAGACGGAATAAATATTGAGAATGCACACTGGATAGAAATCCGAGGATTTAGAGTCATCAATCAACCTCGAGCAGGCATCAGAGTGGTCTTGGCCAATCATGTAACCATTAGAAACAATATCTGTCTTAATAATCAACGCTGGGGAATATTCACTGGATTTACAGATGACTTCCTGGCTGAATTCAATGAGTGTGCCAATTCGGTTTTAGAACATGGGATCTATGTGTCTAATAGCAGCGATCGTGCCATTATCCGGAATAATATATCTCATCATAATAGAGCAGCTGGGCTGCATTTTAATGGTGATATCAGCCAGGGTGGTGATGGTATCAATCATGACCCTCAAGTGTACAATAATATTATTTACCGGAATGGGTTGGGTGGTGGTTCGGCCATTAATATGGATGGCAACCAAAATGCACTTATTTACAACAATTTACTATATGACAATCATGCCACAGGTATAGCGCTTTATCAGATCGATGGAGGTGGTCCTTCTACCGGGGCCAGCATATTTCAAAATACAATTGTCCAAGATCCCAATAGCAGGTGGGCCATATTACTGACGAATGGCGCCACAGGAGCAAACATCAAAAACAATATTATCATCAATCAGCATGCCACCAGAGGATCTATCAATGTATTTCCAGATTCCAGAGCTTCTTTATCGAGCGATTACAATATCATGACGAATAGATTCACATTGACGGATGGAGGATCTAATATCGACTCTACGGCCTGGAAAGGGCTTGGATATGACTTACATTCCTATTTTTCGCCTTCTCTATCCAATTTATTTGTAAACTATGCTGGGGCAAATTTTAATATTGCTGCCGGTTCTAAGGCAATTAATTTTGGTATAGGAGGGTTAGGCATATCTACAGATCTATATGGTAATGCGAGAGTACAGTCAACTGCTCCTGATGCCGGAGCTATCGAGTCAGCTTTTGCATCTTTACCCTTGCATTGGCTACGTTATTTCGTCAGGCAATCAGGTCACCGCATCCACATCCAAGGCACTATCGCAGGCATGGAAATGAACGCAAGTGTCTGTTTAGAAAAGTGGAACAAAAATATTCAAAAATATTATACACTTGATTGCAGAAACATTCCATCACAGGTCGGCTCAGTTACTGTTACATTCGACCAATCCAATACACCCGGCCCACATCAGTTTAGATTGATAGCCACCGAAGAAAATGGCAAGGTATATTGGACTAAACCAATGGTGATCATCACCAACCAAGAGGCTTCGATTGTTTACCCCAATCCCACTAGAGGAATTATTTATATTACCCAACGGCCTGATTCGGAAAATACGTGGATATCCATAAGAGACCTTTCCGGGAAAATATTAATAGCAAATCAGAAGGGGCATGAGTTTGATTTAACCCTATTCCAACAAGGCGTTTATTATATTACTTTGACCTCAAAAGATATGCCTTCAATTACACACACCATTTTAAAATTGTAGAATCACTTGAGAATTTTCCAATAGTTTCTATCTTCATTCTCCTGGAAACGAATTGGTATACCATTTTAGAATGGGTCGCAGCTATATCGGGGCTGATCAATGTCTATTTATTGACGCGCCAGTCCATCTGGTCATGGCCCGCTGGCTTGCTTTCTGTATTCCTATATGCGTTTATATTTTACCAAAATCGGCTTTATTCTGATGTATTATTACACATTATTTTTGTGTCTCTCAATCTATATGGTTGGTATCGATGGTGGCAAAAAAGTACTCATGCTACTGATTATTTAAAGGTCAGTTTACTTTCGACTATTCAAAGAGCCCTGTTCTTCATAGGAATAATAATTGGCTTTTTGATATGGGGCAAGATCATGGATGAAACCACGCAAGCTGAGTATATGTACGTGGATGCATTCATTCTGGTTACCAGTTTATGCGCTCAATATCTCTTAGCTATTAAAAAATTGGAAAACTGGATACTTTGGATCCTGGTAGATAGTGTAGCTATAGTATTGTATGCAGTTAAAAAATTATACATAACATCTGGTTTATATTTTGTATACTTATTATTATGTATAGTAGGGTATTTACAATGGAGGTCGACTTTAGAAGAATCCAACATAAATATAGCTGACAAAACCCCTGCGGGATCATAACTATCGATATTAAAAACAATTATTACAAAAAAAACAAATGGCTATCCTTGAATCTATTCAGATATTTTATAAAGACCTAAGAACTTATGTCTGTGTTTTTGAACCTCATCATCCGCCAAAAGGCTTGATTATATTTGTGCATGGTTTAGGGGAACACATTCGCAGATATGACGAACAGTTTCTATATTTCAACTCTCAGGGATTTGCTGTGATCAGTGCTGATCTCATAGGTCATGGGCGCAGTGAAGGGAAACGAGGGGTATGGTCATCGCTCGACACGCAGTATGAAGTGATTAATGGAATGATCGATTTAGCCAGTAAAACATTTCCAGATGTACCAATGTTATTATATGGCCACTCCATGGGAGGCAACCTCGCAGCGGGATATGTATGCTCTCACCATGTACCATTCAAAGGCATGATTCTCACCGGGTCTGCCATAATAACGCCTAAAGATATGCCTAAACTTATATTAAGGTTGGTGCAAGCTAGTCCTGGTTGGATTAAAAATATTGTGATACCCAATGGACTCCATTTAAAGTCGCTTTGTAGTGACGCTGAAGTGGTCAAAAAATATAAAGCAGACCCACTCGTGCATGATAGGATAAGCCTTGGATCAGGCACTAGTTTATTGGTTAATGCACATCGGATCATGGAGGCAAAGGAAATGCCATCGTATCCAATACTATTAATGCATGGTGGAAAAGACACCATTACCCTGCCTGAAGGCACCATACGCTTAAAGCAAAAATGGAATCATGCTGAACTTAAAATCTGGCCTGAGCTGTTACATGAAATTCACAATGAACCCAATAAAAAAGAGATCTGGGATTATACCTTAACCTGGATGAATAAAGTACTGGGTGAAAAGAATCTTTTATAAGAACTAAAGGCGGCTATCTCACGATGGCCGCCTTTTTAACAATCAAAACCAATTTTTATGAAAGACTTTTTTACTACTCACTGATTCAGTGCAAAAATCATAGGCTTTTAAAGAGTACCTTAATCTACATTATCGTATAAAAACGAATTGTTTTCTCTGATTTGAGGTTCATCATCACTAGAGATAGTCCACCTTGACATCGTTTGCTCCTTTGAGGAGGGAATATCATCCAGTGATATATTACGACGCATATAGGCAGGTTGATTTTCAAGATCGGCAGTATTTTTCATTTGATGCATCTGGAATCGCATTTTACGAGCAGACTCGGTTTTGGGTTCAGAAGATTCATATTTCATTTTTCGCTCTTCCGCTGATGCTTGCACATGTTCCGATTTACCTTCAGACTTTGCTTCAGCTCGCAGGTAAGGTTCTTCAGATTGACTTCTCACTGAAAATTCTTTGGTATCAAATTCAATCGTTTTATTTGAATGCATGGACTCTCCGATGTCAAACACTTCTTGTAAAGCAGGGCTTGTTCGTTCTTCCTCCAGAGATACTTTGATTTTATCCTTATTCTCCACAGGCTTGACACCAAAGTTCTGTTCAAATCCAGTAGCAATAACTGTCACACACAGTTTATCTCCCAATCGGGCATCAAAACAATTTCCCCAGATGATATCGGTACCATAGCCAGCTTCTTCTTGCACGAACTCTGTGATTTCATAGATTTCATCCATGGTGACTTCCTGTGTACCATAAGAGATGTTGAGCAAGATATGTTGTGCACCTCGAATATCATTTTCCTCTAATAGTGGAGAACTCAATGCTTGCGCTACCGCATTATGGGCACGACCATCTCCTTCTGCACTAGCAGTACCCATGATAGCCACTCCGCTATTTCGCATGACGGTGTTGACATCTTCAAAATCTACATTGACATATCCCGGCATGGTGATGATCTCTGCGATACCTTTAGCTGCGATCGCCAAAATATCATCCGCATTATTGAAAGCTTCACTGACGGGTAGATTGCCATAGATCTGACGCATTTTTTCATTGGAGATGATGATCAGAGCATCTACATTTTTTTTCATTTCGTCTATACCTTCCATTGCCTGATCTTTTCGACGCTTACCTTCGAATGGAAATGGAACAGTAACTATGCCTACAGTGAGTATATCCATTTCACGAGCTACTTTGGCTACTATAGGTGCTGCACCAGTACCTGTACCACCGCCCATACCGGCAGTAATAAAGACCATTTTCGTATTGTCATTGATGAGCGCTTGTATCTCTTCGAGAGATTCAATACATGCTTGTTTACCGACTTGCGGTTTAGATCCCGCACCGCGACCTGCGGTAAGTTGAGGGCCAAGTTGTACTTTGACGGGTACAGGGCTGGTTTCCATAGCTTGATTATCAGTATTGCAGATGATAAAGTCAACTCCTACGATGCCCTGGCGATACATATGGGATACTGCATTGCTACCACCGCCTCCTACTCCAATCACCTTGATGATGTTGCCTGTCTCTTTTAATATTTCGAATTTCATAATTGTGTAGTTTTATTAGTTTGAAATCTTAGTTCTTTTATTAATTATTTATTTATTATTGATTTGTGAGATAATTATGGATTATCGTAGATCCGGATCCGGCGTGGGTTCGAAAAAACGTTTAATGTATTTCACGATATCATTTTTGTTTCCAGTATCAGCAGTGGATCTTGATCCAGAAGGAGATAAGGTACCAGCCAGGCTAAGTTCTGGTTGATGTACTAATTCTTCTTTCACTTCATTCGTAGTTTTTTCCTTTCTCGATGCGACCAGCATTCTAATCTGAGATTCCTGCATTTTTAAACCATACATGAGTAGACCTACACCAGTGGCATAGATTGGACTGGATATCCGATCATTGAATCCATAAGCAAAATGTTCATTAGGGAATCCAATTCTGGTTTGAAGGCCCGTATGATATTCACATAATAACTCAAAGTTTTTAAGTAAAGCGCCACCACCTGTCAACACAATTCCTCCAATGAGTTTTTTCTCAAAACCTGATCGTCGGATCTCATACATCACCAGATCCAATATCTCTTCCAATCGAGCCTGTATGATACGTGCTAAGTTTTTCTCTGATATTTCTTTTGGATCACGACCCTTTAGCCCAGGTATAGTGATGATACGATTATCTACTATTTCATCAGCAAGCGCCGATCCAAATTTGATTTTTAGTTTTTCAGCTTGTTCGGTCATTACAGTACATCCTTCCTTGATATCTTTAGTGATCACATTGCCACCAAAAGCTATGACTGCAGTATGTCGGATGATGCCCTCCTGGAAAATAGTGATATCTGTAGTGCCACCACCAATGTCGACTAACACTACCCCGGCTTCTTTTTCTTCTTTACTCAATACTGCTTCTGCACTGGCTATAGGCTCCAGTGTCATATCCGCTACTTTAAGATTGGACCGTTCTACACACCGCAAAATATTATTAGTAGCTGCGATCTGTCCGGTGATGATATGGAAATTGGCTTCCAATCTGTGCCCTGACATTCCGATAGGATCGATGATACCTTGTTCATTATCCACTGTAAATTCCTGTGGAATGACATGCAAGATCTTATCCCCTGGGGTAAGACCAAGTTTATACATATCCTGTACCAGCTTGTCGATATCTTCTTTGCCTATTTCTGTTTCGGAATTGTCCCTGGCAAGAATCCCGCGATGCTGCAAGCTCTTGATGTGTTGTCCGGCGATGCCTACATACACTTCTTGAATTTCGCATTGCGCATCCTTTTCTGCTAGGTCGACAGCATCTGAAATGGCTTTTACAGTCTTATCGATATTAGCGATCACCCCCCGTAGAACGCCTTCCGATTCTACTTTGCTAGCACCGATGACATCGATTTTACCATATTCGTCTCGTCTGCCGACGATGCAACATACTTTAGTAGTACCTATATCTAAGGCTGCTACTACATTAATTTTTCTATAGTCTTTTGCATTCATCTTAATTGGTTTTTAGTATGAATTAATGTTGATTGTTTTTCAAGCGCGTTTTGAACAAATAACTTGGCCATTGTATTTTAAATTGACAGAGTAATACTTATCCCATCCTTCTATAGGTAGGATTTCCTTGTAAACTTTTTTCAGTGCAGTAATTTTTTCTTCCAGTCTTTCCAGCCTACCTAAGTAAATCCTTGAAGGGCCCATCTTAGGGATCAAAGTCCACTCACCGAGTTCGTCTACGATGATCTCTTCCACCAGTGCATTTAATATCCTATCTTCTGCAATGCGTTGTGCGAGTCGATAGACATCCTGTTCTATACCTGGGCTAGAAATAGCCAAAGTATCTTTCAGAATAGATATCGGTGCAAAAACGACTACGACTCTGGGAGAATAATGCATCGAAGAGGGCATCGTTGTGCCGTCTTTATCCACATAAAAGCTATGTCCATCGGGAGTCAATAATCTGAATACTGGCTCACGTTGGGTGATATAGACATTTAATCTGTTATTGCCATCTACATAGACATCAGCAGTTTTAATAAAGTCCAGTGACTTTAAAG
>JAYSTG010000333.1:0-1558 GCA_043719965.1 Saprospiraceae bacterium
CAATAAAAGTCTAAGGCTTACAGATCTCAAACGTGATGAGGATGTATTGGATACTTGGTTTTCCAGTTGGCTGTGGCCTATCACTGTCTTTAATCCCCAGTTGGTGGTCGGGCAAGGGTTCAAATCCAGGGAAGAACTTGATTATTATTATCCTACTGCTGTATTAGTTACAGGTTGGGATATTATATTTTTATGGGTGGCCAGAATGATCATGGCCGGGTATGAATGGGAGCATCAATTGCCTTTCAAGACCGTATACTTTACAGGAATGGTCAAAGACAAACAAAGGCGTAAAATGAGTAAGTCTCTTGGCAACAGTCCAGATTGCCTTCAATTAATCGCCGATTATGGAGCGGATGCAGTACGATACGGTATTTTAGCATCGAGCCCGGCCGGAGGAGATTTATTATTTGATGAAAAATTATGCGAGACCGGTCGCAATTTTTGTAATAAAATCTGGAACGCAGCCCGATTGATCCAGGGTTGGCAAGTGGATGTCGATGCACCTATCTCGCCTGTTCAAACACTCGCTATGCATTCCTTTCTTCCTAAATGGAATAAGTGCAGAACTGAATTTAATGCGGATATAAACAATTTCCGATTGTCTGAAGCTATCACGGGCCTTTACACCTTTGTATGGGATGATTATTGCTCGTGGTATCTGGAAATGGTCAAACCTGAATTAGGCAAAGGTATGTCTCCGGTGGTAGTCGAGCAATCAATTTCCTATTTTGAAGAAATGTTATCTGCCTTACATCCATTCCTCCCTTTTATTACGGAAGAACTGTGGCATCAACTCAAAGAGCGTAAGCCAGGTGATGATTGCATCATTTCTCCTTATCCAGGACCTTCTGCTTATGATGAAGTCGCGATTAAAGACCTATCTACTTTACAAGATCTGATTCGATCTACACGGGAAATACGCAATAAGCATGGACTGAGTATGAAGGAAACTATAAACCTCAAAGTATACGAATCCGAAGAAAGTAAACGACTATTAGCCAATCCCAATCATATTCAATTTATTTCCAAATTCGGTAATATCGAGCACATAACATGGGTAAATGAAGAGGTAGCTCAATCGGCTTCTTTTATCAGTGGTACCACCAAATATTTTATTCCTCTGGAGGCAGTATTGGATGTAGCATCTGAGCAGATGCGTTTGGAAAAAGAACTTCGCTATGCTCAAGGTTTTATTGACTCTATCCGTAAAAAGCTGGATAATGATAAATTTGCACAAAATGCCAAACCTGACATCATAGAAAATGAACGAAAAAAGATGGCAGATGGTCAAGAGCGTCTGAAAAGTATTCAAGCTAGTCTAAATAATTTGAAAAGTTAAAATTCAGTCACTTACCTTTACCATCGAATCAAAAAAAATCCAAACTTATGACACTGATTATTTTAGGTATAGTATTATTCCTTTTAGCTTCTCAAGCTGGAGGCAAAGATTCCCCTTTGGCCAAATTTACAGGATTAGGAAAGGGAGCTGCCATAGTCATCATTCTAGTAGGACTGTTGTCCTCTATGGTAGTACAGATCGATGCTGGTCGGGTAG
>JAYSTG010000334.1:0-1557 GCA_043719965.1 Saprospiraceae bacterium
TCTATGGGCAAATGATCGCTATAACCATTGGGATTAAATTCTGCTCCTGCAGAGGGCCTCGAAAAACGTATCGGTGTATGATAGTCCCCCTTCATGAGTTCCGGAAATTGAACAATATTGCTGGAAATAAATTGAAATGGATAGGTATTGGAATCTATCGTAAGCGCTTTAGATACCATAAATTGATCGAGTACATTGACTTCATTGCCATAGACATGGGTGCCGAGTTGACTATCTAAAAAGGGATACATGGTATTAAATAAAATAGGAGTACGTGCATTTTTGACTCGCTCTATTGTTGAAGTACTATTGAGATAATTCGTAATCGATCGATCGTAGGGCTGATCATTAAAATCTCCCATGATGACGATGGATGGATTGTAGTTTACATCGTTTTGCTCCGTTCTTTTAATCTCATAGATGCGATCAACCCAATAACTCAAGATTTCGCCGACCATCATACGATAAGGCTCTGACTCAAATTTCCCTCCTAGACGAGAAGGCCAGTGATTGCCGATTAAAATTAATTCATGATTTCCAGTCCGTGTCGTAAGATTAATTTGAAATAAATCACGAGTTGCCGATCGTTTCATGATTTCTAAAGTAAATACTCTGTCATCATCTTTATACTTTTCCTGGTCATATATGATGGCTATGTCTATTCCTCGTTGATCTTTGGTGTCCTTATGGAGTACTTTATAAGATCTATTTACTTCCTGGCCTACCTTGTCCATCAATTTTTTTACTACAAATTCATTCTCAATCTCACAGACTCCGAGGATGTCAGGGCCTAGGCCATTATTCAGTTTTTTTATGATGGAACATAATTGTGATATCTTTTTATCCAAGATGGCTTCATTCCATCCGATGAGTTCGTTTTTAATTGTTTTTTGAAACCAGTCAGGTCTTCTGGGAGAATCCAGTACATCAAAAAGATTTTCGAGGTTCCACCAGTAGATATTGTGTTGTGATGCCATACTAATGATTTTATAGTATTAAAGTGTAATAAAAATAAAATTTGTCGACTTTGATAGATTGAAATAACGTAAAATCCGGGACATTTTCAAATTTAAGTGGGGCTGTAAATTAAACGGTGTCAAAGTTCAATAATAAAGAAGAACCTTAACAAACACAGTCAATAATGAAAAAAACAGAAAAGTTGATTTCTTTCGATTATAAAGAAGTCAAAAACAAAGCTTTAGCCCAGCTAAAAACGGGTCAACCATTACTAGTGACAAGTTAAGGATATTGCGACGCATTAAGTAATTTTTACATATGTTTGTAAAAATTATTTAACCATGATTCGATATACCATTGAGTTAACAAAAAAAGAAGTTGAAGAATTGACTTTAATAACACAAAAAGGATTTCATACTGCGCATACTTTTCGGGTGGCCTTTATTTTATTGAATTGTGATGCCGGAAAGTATTCAGATAAGGTTACAAATGAACAGATAAAAAAATGCTTCGAGTTAGCCTTAAAACCATTGATCGGGTAAAAAAGCGCTTTGTTGAAGAAGGTATGGAAGCTGTACTGGAAAGACGAATATCAAGTCG
>JAYSTG010000335.1:0-1556 GCA_043719965.1 Saprospiraceae bacterium
GGCAAGATTTACCGGAACAGCATTGCCAATTTGCTTATATCGTTGGGAAACAGACCCGGCAAAGTGCCAATCATCGGGAAAGGTCTGAATTCTAGCATACTCTTTAACAGTGAAGGGTCTAGTTTCATCGGGATGACACCTTTCGGTTTGCTTTTGTGCCGGACTACACGTGAGCGTTAGACTTGGCTCATCCCAGCTTATCCTTCTCGCCATGCCTGTCTTTCCGCCTCCCAGATAAAAACTTTTTTGCATGTATTCTTTTTGAAGTTTAAGTGGAAGGTCTCTCCAATATCCACCAGGAGGTATTTTGTTTAAAATTTCCTTTTTCCTCTTAGGGTATTTTGTTCCTTCTGATTCTTGAACATCTGTTTCGTAAAGTTCACCTGCTTTAAGGGCGTCCCGTAAGTTGTATACTTTATTATATGGTTTCGGAAAACTAAAATCAATATCAATATCCTTTCGAATGCCAACTAGAATCAACCGCTCCCTTTTTTGTGGTACTTTATAAAAAATAGCTTTCAGTATTTTTTCATCGAGTGGCTTATACCCGATCTCATCAAGAATAGATTTCATTCCTCGAAGCGTTCGTCCTCCATCGTGATTTAAAAGCCCACGTACGTTTTCACCAATGCAAAGCAATGGCTTGGTTTCGTTTACGATTCTGACAAACTCATAGAACAATGTTCCCCTTGCATCTTTCAGCCCCAACTTCTTCCCGGCATAACTAAATGCCTGGCACGGAAACCCTCCGGTCACTACATCAATTTTTCCTTCGTGATCTTTAAAACTTACTTCGCGAATATCAGCTTCGATTACTTTCCAATTGGGTCTGTTGATCCTTAGCGTTTCTGCCGCCCAGTGGTCTATCTCGTTTAGTGCTACGCATTTTAAACCAGCTTTCTCCAAACCAATTGCCAAGCCGCCTGCCCCAGCAAATAATTCAAGTACTGAGTAATCCCTATCTGGCTTTACTTGATTTTCTGAACTTTCTGTAGTGAACAAAAAATCTAATTCATCAAAAATTTTTAGCTGCTCTTTTCTATACACCCTATAATTGCTCATGGGCTCGCGCACTGCAGTTAGCTTGCCGCTATTGTCCCACCTTCTTAAGGTTTCCTTGCTTTTTCCTAGCAAATCAGCAACTTCTGATAACGTGTATAGCTTTTTCATAACCAGATTAGTAAACATTATACATGGTTACAAATATATAATTTATTTACAATCAGGAATTAAAATCCAATATTCGGGGATTGAAGAAGATAAAGGAATATCCGGAGGCAATTATAAAGGTGCCGCGATTTGAAGAGTCTGCTGGTTTTTACACAACAAGGCAGAGGAGCAAAATAATGGCGAGCATAAAAGGCAAGGACACAAAGCCAGAACTTGCATTTAGAAAAGCATTGTGGAATGCCGGGATAAGATATCGTGTTAATTATAAACAACTGCCGGGAAGGCCGGACATATCGAATAAGATTTTAAAATTTGTTGTGTTTATCGATGGTGCATTCTGGCACGGATTTAATTGGGACGAGAAAAAACTGAAGATCAAGACTAAC